>NZ_FRAX01000030.1 GCF_900142465.1 Fibrobacter sp. UWH6 | reverse complement strand
CTCAACACAATCAGGCTAGGCGTGTCAAACGCAAGGATCGAGGCGACGAACAACAAGATAAAGCTACTGATACGGACTGCCTATGGCTTCAGGAATATGAACAACATGCTGTCGCTGATAATGTTGAGCTGTTCCTATGTAGATGTAAAGATTGCCTACGAATGGGAATCGGAATCGAGAGAATCATCTAGCAAGGCTGCCTAAATGCTTCCACACATGTTGATGATGCCTCCAAAAAAACAATGGGAAAAGAGTAAAAATCTGTATAAAAATTTGTTGTCTGAGAAAGATTATAAGAATCTAGAAGAAAGTAAGCCTATCAACAAACGATTCTTTTTCAATGATTTTTATGAGCACAATAAACAAGGTGAACTTAAGAAGACAAGCTTTGATGAACGTTTTAATTCTGATACGTTCTTTGGGGAAAGGATTAATGTCCAGGCGATTGTCGGAAAAAATGGCTCTGGCAAAAGTACGCTGATGGAGTTGATATATATCGCAATCAATAATTTTGCTTGTATTTTTACTCATTTAATGCCACGATCAAATTTTTTCTCACTTGGTCTATATTTGAATCTTTATTTTAATATTGACTCCATTGAATACAAAATGAAATGTGAAGAAACATCCATTTCATTGGGCCTTCGCACACCAGTTGTATCAAATTATAGACCTGATGTACTTGATGTGATAAATTTTGTTGAAGTGAGTGGATCCCAAGCTCAAAATATTGCTGATAAATTTTTTTATACAATTGTTTCCAATTATGCCATATTGTCTTTTGTCCCTTCCAATTATAGATCTAATTGTAAAGAACTATGCAGATTGCATGGTCCTCTATTAAATAATAAATGGCTAGCGAACGATTCCTCTGAATCCTGGATTCAACGAATCTTTCACAAAAATGATGGTTACACGTGCCCGATTGTTTTGAACCCAATGAGAAATGAAGGTGCCATTGATGTTGAAAAAGAAATGCAACTTTCAAAGTATCGTATACTTGCTTTATTAATTTATGCGAAAGTTCACAATCTTTCTTTTGATGACAGATATAAATTGAATAGGGTTGAACTTTTTTTTAGAGGCGATTTTGCAACTGAAAAATTTAATGAGTGGGAAAAGTTTAAAAGAATAACCGACCCCCAAGAAATGTTAGGTATAGTAGATGGTTGGCTAGGAAGTGATCCTACTAGCATATCAAATATTATTATAAATCACTTTCATTTAAACATCACAAAAAAATCAATACCCATAAAAAAAATTGCTCTAGTTTATCTTCAAGGTAAAATTTTATCGCTTCCAAAATATCATTTATATGAAACTTTTCGTGATGGGGGCATAGAAGATCTTAAGCTAAAAGATATTGACGATGTTGACAGAACTAATTTTAAAGCATTGCTTGATACAATGTCCTCTGACTCTTCACATGTGGTTACAAAGATTCATCAAGTTATTAATTTCCTTAGTATAGAAGATGAAAATAAAAAAATATTCAGAGACCGCGATTTAAACGATCCGATAAATTATTTTGACTTGTATTTGGAAGAAATTAGAAATACAATAAAAAAGAAAAAAGACGAATGGAATAATTTTACACGCGATAAAGATGGAAATTATTTTTTAATGCCTTTCATCCATGCAAAACCTTGGGACGGTGATTTTGTTGATGAAGAAAGAGATTTTTCGCTAGATGAAATTATTGAGTGCTTACCACCCTCTATATTAGAGTACGATATTTATCTGTATGATGAAATGGAAAAAAAGGAGGTTCTTTATAATAGAATGAGTTCTGGCGAACTTCAATTATTGCAAACTATTTCTACCCATTTGTACCACGTTCGAAATATAATGTCCGTGAATGGTTCTCGCCTCCAATATAAAAATATCAATATGATATTTGACGAGCTAGAATTATGTTTTCATCCTGAGTATCAAAGAATTTTTGTGAAAAAACTAGTTGATATTTTGAAAAATATGAAATTAACTGACACGCATTCATTTAACATTTTCTTGATAACGCATTCTCCATTTGTTTTGTCAGACTTACCTCCAGAACGCATACTCTATTTGAAAGATGGTTCTATGGACACGAACGTGAAAATCAGCACTTTTGCTGGAAATATCGGAGAAATGTTCTACGATTCATTCTTCTTAGAGAGTACAATTGGAGCTTTTGCAGAAGAGAAAATAAAACGATTAATTGATATTCGAAATGGTTTAAATCCTAATACAAAGTCCCCTTTTACAGGAGACGAAAAGAAAGAATTTGAAAAAGAGAGAATGGAAATACTAAACAAAGTTGGGGATCCAGTTCTTAAGAGCCTGCTTGAGTGACGGTTTAAAGATGATAAAAATAAAACTATTAGAAAATGATACCTTACGCAAAGATTTGGAGAAAATTCATTGGGATTGGTTCTCCGAAAGGGCAAAGACTAAATGTAGCTGGGATAACTCTTTAACTTATAAAGATTTCATAAAAGATAACATCATATATGCATCTTCAGCAGAACTAAGTGGACTTACAGATTTTCAAAAGAATGATTTGTTTAATCAGCGATTGAAAGAATTAATTGTTGGGCCTGATGATATAAAACAAAAAGGGTTAAATTTCTTTTATAGGTGGATAATTCTAAATGGAAAAATGCAGAAATATCCTGAACGGAAAGGTGCTGCACTTACTCGGACTCAAAAAGCTTATAACAAAAAAATAGATCGCTTGAAAATAGCTTTTGGGTATAATGATTTTTGTACGCCAAAGGAAAGTAGAAAGTGGTACAAGGAATTTAAGAAAAATTATAAATCTGGTTGGTCTGCTGAGATTTTTTGTGATAAGTTAAATATAGATGTGTGTCCATATTGTAATAGAGAGTATACTTTTCTCGCGGAGCTATTTAATGGATCAAAAAAACGTCTGTCCGAAATAGATCATTTTTATCCGCAAAGTATTTACCCTTATTTTTCATGTTATCTTTATAATTTTATTCCATCGTGTTTGCTATGTAATCATGGAAAAAAAGAACAAACAAAAGGAATCGTATATCCTTATGAAGAGGAATTTGGGAATTTTGCAAAATTTAATGTAAAATTGAAAGCCGGGGGGCAAATATATTTGCCAGTAAAAGCTGGCGATGTTCAAGTTCGATTAAATGTGAAGGGAAGTCGTTTTACTCGTCGCAAAATAAAAAAAGCAGATAAAATGTTTTGCCTGACTTCAATTTATAATGAACATAAAACAGAAATAAATGACTTGTTGCGACGTTATTATCATTATGGAGCAAATAAAAGTAAAGATTTATATAGATTCTTTAATTTTGGAGGAATCGTTCAAAATGGGGAAATCCCGAAATATTTTCGGGATATTCTATTGGGGATTCCTTTAAATGTTGGGGAAAAGCAATATCCTTTACGTAAATTTAAAGAAGATGTTATTAATCAATTTGATGAGACATACAAAAAAATGAAAAAGTAGTCGGCTCCTTTTGGGAAACAGTACATGATAGACAAAGAACTTGAAAATATCGTATCAAAGGAATTGGCTTCTAAAGAAGATTTAATGGGCTATGAAGCGGAGAAACAAACCGCCCATTATTTAAAGCGCAAGTTTTTTGACCATCCTGAAATTCATGTCCTTAACAATCTGCGATTCAAATGCTTGACTGACGATGGCGATTATACTCAAATAGACCATCTTGTTTTTACGCCTTATTGTTTTATTGTTATAGAAACAAAGAGTTGGACTGGCGGGATGAAATATGATGAAGACGGAAATTGCTGGTATCTATCAAAAGAGGACTACGAATGGCATCCGAGTAAGGAAAGTCCTATCTATCAAGCGAAAATCCAGTCCGAAGCGTTAAGAAAAGTTTTGCAGAATAACAAAGAAACCCTTAGAAAGAAATTTCTCTTTCTTCAAGGAGGATTTCAGAATTATCCTGTCCATTACTTAGTTGCTTTGCATGGCGAATCTAATGTGGTAAAGCCTGACAAACCATGTAAATTTGACGGAACGGTCCTTAAATCCGAAGTTATTCCGGATAAGGTTCTCGAAATTTATGAGAGCTATAAAAAAACGGACACGGTAAAGAATTTTGTAAAAGACGCCATCCTGAAAAACGATTCTCTTTGGTTGTTGCCGGAAGAAGATATAGTAAAGACTATAGCTTTTTTAAAAGACATTCACCGTCCGCAGTTTTTTTATAGAAAAATCGAGGAAGAACAGGCAAACTGTAAATGTGGAAACGTTCTTTCGTTTGAAAAGAATAGGGGAACTAAGAAATGGGAAGCTATTTGCAAATCTTGTGGAATGGTCAAACCGTTTTCGTTTAAATGCAAAAAATGCCGCAAGCCCCTAGAATTGTTCGAAACAGGCTGGCCCAGAAGGCAACTTGTATTTTGCAGATATTGTGACGAATACCGAATAGTGAAATAAGATTGGTTAAATGATTAGAAAAGCTTAAATTCTCGTCTAAATAGCAATTTTAAAGACGAAACTTAGACGAACTTTAGACGAAATTTGGAGAAATTGAACGAAAAACGGCAAAATTATAGACGAGAAAATGTTTTTTTCGGAAAAAAGTCGGTTTGACATTTTGTGACATCTGGTTGTGAGTATATTTAGCTAGAATGGATTCCTCTAGATAAAAAGGACGTATGAAAAAGAATATCTTAGATTTCATTGATTCTGGACGCGAAAACGGTTTGCTTCTCGTTGATCCGAATACCGGAAGTGGCAAAACGTTCTGGTCTTGCCAGGCAATTCACGATTATGCTCGGAATCCCAATAACAAAAAGAAAATCTTTTTCACGACGACTCTCTTAAAAAATCTTCCAGAAGATGAACTTAAAAAAGCGTACAATAATGAAGTTCTTTACAAAAAGGAAGTTTTGGTTATAAAGTCCAATGTTGATTTCGTCAAGGAAAATATCACCAGGGTGAAAGTTCCCGAAGAATTCCAAGGAGACGAATATCAGTCTCTATACCATTTAGTTGAAGCGTGTACCGAGCCGAATTATGGTAAAACGCCTGGGATTTACAGAGAGGAAATGGATAAGCGACTCTCTGAAGCGGAAGTTGTTTTTAGAAAATATTTGAGGAAAATCATTACCACACAAATGAAGGGCTCGGAGCAAGAAAAAAAGGATAACATTCGACATAATTCAAAATATCGGTGGATTGGTGAAATCTATCCAACAGTTTTCACTGATGATTTCAAGATTTATCTTTTGTCAATTAGTAAGTTTTTGCGTCGAAACGATACGCTGGTCAAACCCTCATATCCGTTTATTTCAGCGGATGTTTTAAAGAACTCAATTGTTTTTATTGATGAGTTTGACGCATCTAAAGATACCATTCAAGAATTTATCATAGAAAAGGCTGTTGAGTCTCAAAATGACTACCTGGACATGGTTAAGGAACTGCACGGGAGAATGCGAGATTACCGCCCTGCCAGTTCCTTTTACGGCCCCTATGAGAAATACGTCGAAAATAAGCCTTATCTTCGCACTCTCAAGACTTTGCAAAAAGAAGTAGAGGGCTTGTATGAAAAGTACGCTCTGTATTTCAATTACAAGACGAATGATGGATTTGATCGTAGTCGTAGTTTCTTGTTTTTTGATGGCGCATTCCGTAGTTATTTAAGTAACAATAATCATTACATCCGATGCGTCAAGGATGGCGATAATCAGCAGGTTAAGATTTATTACGAAAATAAAGATGTTTACGAAAAAAATCGCGACCTTGACAACGATATCAACATCTATTCTTTGTTGCGTGACGTGACTCATTTCCTGAATGAGTTTGCAAGATTTATTGCCAACTGGGCGGAACGCTACGCGGTTGCAGAAAATATTAAAAGAAAAAAACAGAATGCTGTCTTAGAGTCTTACACGGTAGAGGATGCAGTAGATACTATTTGCGATGCTTACTTCCGCAGCAAACATTTGAACAATATTTTTCATGATTTGATTACATCGTCGTCCATTCGAAATATCCGCGAAGAAGAAACCGTTATTGACGATTTTTCTTTCTTTAATCGAGGGTTCAAGTTCTTTGAATTTGTAGATGGTGACAAACATAATGAAGAAACGAAAATCAATTTTATTCAGATTGATGAAACTCCTGAAAAAATCCTTCTTTTCTTGGCGAAAAACACGAAAGTAATCGGCCTTTCAGCAACTGGACGTATCAATTCGGTTCTTTCTAATTATTCCCAGAAATATTTAAGGAATGAACTTAAGGACTCTTTGCTGATGCTGACGGAAGATACTTACGAATCCTTAAAAAAATCACAAGAGGAAAAATGGTCTCCCTATCAAGATGGCTCAATCAAAGTCAATATTGAATCTGTTGATCGAGGCGAAGAAAATAAATCCATTCAAGAGCGTTTAAAGCAAATAACACAAAACAAAGATCTTGAGCGAAACTTCTCCAGAATGTTGGAAAATCTGGATATACAGCAAAGCAATAAAGAATATTATCAAAAACGTTACTGCAACATCTTCGCTGTATTGAAGAATTTCATAGACAATGAGAATGTAGAGTCACTTCTTTGCTTGAATATGGCGCTTCCCAAACGAAACCTTGCAACTTTTGATTTAGGGGTGTTTGAAAGATTTGTAGAGCAGTATTGCAAAGTTTATGGGAAAAGTAACCCTAAAATCAAGGTCTTAAAAAGTGGTAGCGATTTTGAAGACGAAAAGGACTCGCTTTTAAAGGAACTTGCCAATGGTGAAAAGATCTTTGTTTTTTCAGCTTATAAAACTATTGGCGCCGGTCAGAATCTACAGTATAAAATTCCACAAAGAGATATAGATAGCGAATCTATTGTTCAAATTGGTCGCAAACAAGATGTAAAAGATTTTGACGCGATTTACTTAGGTGATGTCACGAATGTCGTTACAAATATTAACGATGTAAAAAAAATCAGGATGAAGGAACTTCTTGAATTCCTATTTGAAATCAAGTATCTTTACGAAAATAACGAAATTAGTCCCCGTGATTTGAATCAGCTTGTTCAGGCGGGCTTTAAAGCATATACGAATAAGAATGATTACAATGCACCAATGGAAGTCGTGAGACATTCTACAAGTGTAAGACGCAAAATAACTCGCGATGTCATCCAGGCTGTTGGAAGACTTTGTCGCACCAACAATAAAAAAAAGGATATCTTCATTTACACAAATAACGCTCTGCTTGCAACATTGGATGTTGCGAGTGTACGAGTGGATTTGATGAATCCGGAATTAAAAAAACTTTTTGAAATTGCGGCAAATTTTGCACAATCGCTTCCGGAAGAAAAATCTTTAGTAGAAAATGAAGCGAACCGTAAGTCTGAAAGTGCTAATTCCTACATTCAGGGCATGCTGCGCCACGATTGGACTCTTAAAAGCATGCGTCTTTGGACAGAATTACGAGAATGCACACTTAGACATCCTACGGCACCAAGTAACTTGGCTGAAAAAGATCATATCTTGGGCGACTACTATATTCAAAATTTTGAAAATAGATCCAATTACTATTATGCGCAGAAAGGCGATTTTTCAGGAATAATTGTCAATTTGTTTAAGGATCGTTCCGATTTTGAGAAGGGACTTGATGAAGAATACGCTCGAAATATTGGCCATGTGAGCGAAAAATCTGCAAGATTGCAGCAATTCTTCTTATATAGTGGAATGAAGAAACATTTTGAAAAAATGCACTATGCCACGGAATTCGGAAAAGATGATTTAATTCTTTCTCCTGTTCTATTCAATAACATTTATAAGGGTGCTCTTGGAGAAATCGCAGGAAGATTCATTCTTGAACAAGAATTGAATTTGACATTGAAGGAAATTGAAGATCCTGCAAATTTTGAATTTTTTGATTTTATGCTCATCGATGGGGTGTATGTAGATTTCAAACATTGGAAAAGAACGGTTGCAAAGAGTACAGAACGATTCCATTCTGAAATCGAAAAGAAGTTGAATACGATTGGAGCTAAAAAAGCTTATGTGATTAACATTATAAAAGAAGGCGAATCGGTAATATCGTCTGATAAAGATGGCAAAATCATAGAGATTCCCTGGCTTATTGATGAGAAGGGGATGCCGAATGAATCTGCAATCAAGATGCTTATAGAAGAGGTCCACAATGGCAAATAATCTTGACGGAAATAAATTTCCGATTTACACGAATAATATTAAGGTTGAAATTGACCGCAAGAAGGTAGATGAAAAATTTGTCGTGTACCAGATTGCAACAAAGGATCTCTTTTTGAAAGAGAATGTTTTAGACTTGCCTGCTGAACAATTTAAGGCACAATCCGTCGCATATTATCAAAAAACACGATGGTTTGCCATGTTTAATAAGGGTAATGTCAACTTTGACAAGTTTAAACAAGAAATTCAGGCAAAGGATGATTCTGCGGTCGCAAATGAGGTGGACCTTTTTTGTCAAGATGAAACCTCCAAAGAAGGAATTAAGGATGTTGAACTTGCACAGTTGCTGGTGAATTCGCTTAAGAATCGTTCAAGCGATATATTTGCATATAACAACATTACTGGTAAATTGTATTATTCACCTGTCATTAAACCAAATGCAAAAACAATTGAGTTTCTGAGAATCCGTTTTTTTACTGCTTTAAATTCAATTTTTTTGGAAGCCAATACAGAAACCTTTTCCGAAGTCAATGCTTTAAAAAAATACGGCAAACGAAATGTTGAACCGAAGTTCCTTTTTGATGAAGAAACTGGAGAATTTCGTCGAAAACTTCATTCTGATTTAAAGAAAGGTCAATATTTCTTCGACCAGGGCGCTCTAAGTAAAAAGGGACCAAGAAAAAAGTTTTTGGATTTTTTGTCCAGAGATAACTATAGAAAGTCAAAGGCCGGAATTATTGCAACGTTCCTTGAAGATGTGAAAGAGAATCTTTCCGATTTCATCACTATTGAACAGATTCCATTTATGAATTATGAAAATTGTGAACAGAAACGAATTAATTACGAAAACTATGATTATGGAACCTTTGTAAATAAGAATGGAATTTGTGTCGTAAATACAATTCCAAATAGAACCGATGCTAAGGAAATGCAATCGCGGATTGTGAATTTTTTGAAGTCTGAATATGGCGTGGAATCTGTTCCGGATAATCGTGAAAAAGGAAAATACATCATTGAAATTATTCACGATAAAGAATCTGATGAGTATGCGACTGCAGAAGAGGCCGCTTCACTAAATCTTTTTAACGAGTTCAACAAGCCTCAAGATCAGCACAATCTTTTTTCTGAAAACGAAATTATTCAACATATCACGGTAGAAAACTCTGCTGAAAAGGTCAATTCCGATACACTAAAAGATGTAATGCGCAATATAGTGCAAGAACTCATTATTAAAGGCGATGTTGTTAATCGTCAGATTACACTTGTGAATTGGAATGAACCAAAGGAATGGACGTTTGTAAAATGTGGAAAAGGGAAATGGAATGAGGCAAAGCGGTGCAATAGTTTTCGCTATTATAAAATGAAAATTTGTACTGATGGAAAATTAAATTTTGATGTTTTTGACAACCGGGAATATCCGGAAAATGATGAGTGGAATGTATTGGATCGAATCTTTGGATATTACAACAAAGGCTTTAAGAACAAATCTTCGGGCATTGAATGTATCGTATACAACGACATAAACAACATAAATGTCATCTATAAAACTAAGCAATTCACTTTGCTTGATGTTGAAGAAATTTTAAGGACGCTTTCGCTGTCTGATAGTGAAAATAAAATTGATAAGAATCGTCTTGAAAATTATCTAGATGATTTTATTGAAATACATGAGAATTTGACTGATAAACAGCAGAATGAACTGAATGACCTAAGGAAAAATATTCATAACTCGTTTGATAAGGAACTCTCATACAAAGATGTCTTGAACATGTATGATTCAGAGGGAAAAAAACATTCGCTAATTAAGAAGAAAATTATAAGCGATTTTGTTTACTGGCTTTATGATGTTTCTTCTGAAGATGGAAACCCTGTTCTTTTGCACGGTCAAATGAAAAGCGGGGATAATCTCTATAAAAATTTCAATTCATTCCTTGGAATAAAGTCAATAACACTTGATGGTCAATTCAAGTATTTCGTTGGAAAGAAAAAGGAGGCGTTGCAGAGTAATCTTCCTACGTCCTGCGTTATTCGTGATGTGATTTCATGGAACAAGAACGGCGTAAATAAGGGAGGCCCAATATTCTTTAATGAACTTGAACATATGTTATCTGTGGAATTCGTGAGAAACGGACAATATACCGTCATACCATTCCCGATGAAGTACTTAAATGAATACGTTCGTTTTTGCGAAAAAGACGAAGACTTTGGGGAAGATTAATAAGGAGGTTTATCTTGTTAGCAACCCATTTATATAAGCATTCCCAGAATTGTCGAATGCGAATCCCCGTCAATGGTTGCTGCGTTCGTTGCCGGAGGCGCCCGAAACGGCCTCACCTTCTGGAAAAATAAGGACCGGAAGGAATTGAAAAGCCTCGGAAAATGAGTAACGCTTCAATCTATTGCCCTCGCCCGCTGAATAACCTATTTTAACGATCAGAGGAAGAATGTATGACTGAATACAATTTCTATTGTGATGAAAGCTGCCATTTGGAACATGACAATAGCAATGTCATGGTTCTAGGGGGCGTGTGGTGTCCAAAGGAAAAACGGCACCAGATTAACGGACGAATAAAGGAAATAAAGATTCGCAACAATGTTCCTGTGCAGGCTGAATTGAAGTGGACAAAAATCTCACCTTCCAAAATTCAGGTCTATATAGACTTGATGGAGTATTTTTTTGATGAAACGGATTTACATTTTAGAGGACTCTTGATTCCCGACAAAAAGAAATTGAACCACCAAATGTTCAACCAGACTCATGATGAGTGGTATTACAAGATGTATTTTAGCATGTTGAAGGCCATGCTTGTTCCGACAGATACATACAATATTTTTATTGATATAAAGGATACGCATTCAGCGGAAAGGGCTAAAAAACTTTGGAGTGTGATTTCCAATTCAATGTATGATTTTTCAAAGAGAATTATTAAGCAGGTGAAACCTATAAGGTCTGATGAAGTTCAAATAATGCAAATTACAGATGTTTTAACAGGAGCCTTTGGCTATAACAATAGAGTTTTTGGTGATTCTGAAAAACGGAGTGTGGCCAAAAGGAGGATTATAGAGCTTATTCAAAAAAGATCAGGATATACTTTGCAAAAATCCACCCTCCTTCGTGAGGATAAGTTGAATTTGTTTGTGTGGAAATCTCGTAATGACCAGGAATAATTGTTGGCTTCCTGAATTAAACGAGTTTCCGCAAACTTCGTTTACCGTTGCCTCGTATAAAGAATACGAAGCTTCCCTTTATTGTACCTACAAAAAAGATTTTTGGTCAAACGATTTGTTTTTTCAAGGTCTGAAAGTCCAAGTTCGGAAATCTCCTATAATAGATGGCTACGAAGAGTCTTTTGTTCATTTCACATGCAAGAACTACGAGAACGTTCAAAATCGTGAACCCGATTTCAGACGCTGCGAACGTTTACACTGGATTCGAAAATTTATAGAGAATTATCAATGTAAGGCCCGTTGTGTCGAAAAATGCGATGGCATCAAGTATTGGGAAGAACCATACAAGTCAACAAAGCGTTTTCATTTTCTGTTTGAAGAAGAGCGATTTCTGGTTGTTCTTGAAAAGCGAGAATACTATTGCTTATTGATTACAGCGTTTTATCTGGAATATGATCACTCTCTTCAAAAACAATTGAAGCATTACCGTATGTACAAAAAAGCAGAAGACGTTCCGTTTGGCGGAACGTCTCCAGAAACTCCTTCTACAACTGGTAGACGAGATAATGTAAATATAGGTTTGTGATGATTGTTTGTCAATAGGATTTTTTAAATAAAAAAATCAAGCAAGTAGACGATGTTTAAACAAGATTTAGGCAAAAATGACGAAATTATGCAAAAATCGACATTTTATAGACGAAAATTTTGATTGGAGTCACCATGCTTCTTACTTCCTCCGGCACATTCTGTTCCAAAGATCAGTTCAAGACCGAAGAAGAGGTCGAGAAGGTTGTCGTCCGCAACTTCAAGCTTCTCTTCGGTGACTATTCCATCTTGCTGCCGAAAAGTTTGATCCGGATTTCTGGTGTGGTTGGGAAAACGCGGTGATGAATCGCGAGACGAAGAACAAGATTACGGAACTTTGCATTGCAGAAATCGGAAAAAAGAAGGAGTTCTCGAAGCTTCTTGAATCCGACCTGAAAATCCAGCAAATCCATGTGCACGGTTTTGTCCAGAAGATTCTGGAAAAGGCCCCGATTGTCTCTTTGCCGATAGACTATTCCCCGAGCGACCTTGAGGAATGGGCTTCGATGCAGAAGGTCGATGTGCAGATTCAGCATATCGAAAAATATATGAACGGCAAGGGTGAGGTGCTTTACGACTTCCCGGATTTGGAATTGACGCAGGAAAAGGAGTCCTTGAAGACAACAGACAAGAGCAACGCTTTGTACGAGATTGTGAAGGCGGGGCTTTTGAATGTAGGCGATATTGTTCATTTCGATTATGGTCCGAAGGGCAAACCCAAGACGCATTTCGAAGGAAAAATCTGTTCCGATGGAATCGAGGTGGATGGAATCGTTTCTTCGGCCAGCGTTTCTGCCTTGCGTTGCATCCAGCAAATCAGCCCGTCGCGCACAACGACGAACGGCTGGGCCACCCCGTGGTCCCGTCAATGGCGGCTGCGTTCGTTGCCGGAGGCGCCCGAAACGGTCTCACCTTCTGGAAGAATAAAGACAGGAAGGAATTGAAAAGCCTCGGAAAATGAGTAACACTTCAATCTATTCCCCCCGCCCGTCTAAATAGCTAATTTACAGACGAAACTTAGACGAGTTTTAGACGAAAATTGACGAAATTGAACGAAAAACGGCGATTTTTTAGACGAGAAAGCGCGTTTTTTAGGGGAAACGCCGGTTTGACATTTTGTGACATCTGATTGTGAGTATATTTAGGGCGAGAGGTCTTGCATGAGTAGAAAAAGTGAAAACGGGCAAAAACAATCTTTAACCATTCTCGATAAGGATTATCTTGAATGGGTCTAACAGTTGTCATCAAGATATAAAAGCTATTTGATCAAGGCTTCTGTTCACATCAATTCGGAGCAGTTGAAATTTTATTATAGCGTTGGGAAAGGACATCTTCGAAAAGCAGATAGATAATAAGTATGGCACCAAATTTTATGCCACTCTTAGCCGCGATTTAAGAAAGTTATTACCAGATGCGGAGGGGCTGACAGAAGGGAATTTGAGATATGCAAAGCGATTTTATCAGCTTTATTCGGATCCCAAGAAATTGTTTCCGCAAGTTGCGGAAGAATTGTATCCGCAAATATTTCCGCAAGTTGCGGAAGAATTGCCTAAAGTACCATGGGGCCACCATCGTTTGCTCATTGATAAATTCTCTGACAATCCGCCCAAAGCGCTTTTCTTTGTAGGGCAGATTGTTGAAAATGGGTGGAGCCGTTCTTCGCTTATGAATTGGATCGATTCAAACCTATATGAGCGACAGGGCAAGGCGATTACCAATTTTTCGAAGACATTACCATCTCCAACTAGCGATCTTGCGAAAGAAATTACAAAGGACCCTTATAGTTTCGCTTTTGCCGGCGTGACAAAGGAGTATAACGAAAAACAGTTAAAGTCGGCTTTACTTTCCAATATCACTAATTTCTTGATAGAGCTGGGGTCTGGTTTTGCCTATGTGGGCAAGGAGTACAGGCTGCAGGTCGGAAAAAAAGAAAAATTTATTGATTTGCTATTCTATCACCTTACTCTTAGATGTTATGTCGTCATCGAAGTTAAGATGGGTGAATTCGATTTTCAAGATGTAGGTCAATTAGGTGGATATGTTGTTTCCGCAAATCACATTTTAAAGCGTGAAGAGGATAACCCTACAATTGGTCTGCTTATTTGTAAGAGTAAAGATCGCTTGTTAGCCCAATATGCGTTGGAATCGAGCAACCAGCCAATAGGTATTTCAGATTTTGAACTTGAAAAATTATACCCTGCAAAAGTTGAAGGCTTAATTCCGACAATCAACGAATTGGAATCGGGGTTAATTGACAGACCTAAGGATGGCTAATGTCTCCTCGGCAACCATTCGCAACGCTGATTTGGCGGCCCTTAGTGAACTTGAAAATCGCGGAAAAAACATCTCTTACGATGAACTTCCGTATCGTTCGCTCAAGGCGACCGATGCCGATATAGATTTTCTATGCAAGGATTTTTCAAAACGTTCCAAACGAAAAATCACAAAGGCTGATTTGGAAAACTTGCACCTGCTTGCAGGTCGTTCGCATGACAAGGCAACGAACGTGTGGAGATTTCTTCGCCAGGCACTCTTTACGGAACGCTGACTTTGGAAGAGGCCTTGAGTGGCCGCTCGTCCGTCCGTAACAAGACTCTTGCCCGCACTTTGGAAAAGGTTCATGTTCTCGAAGGATGGGGGTCCGGTTTCCAGCGAATTAATACGATGTGTCAGGAATACGGCGTAGCTCTCCCTGAATTCACCGAAATCGGAGACATATTTCGAGTGAACTTTTATCGCCGACAGAATTCAAAAATCGGCGATAAATCGGCGATAAATTTCAAGAAAATGATTGTCGAATACCTTGCTGAACACGAAGAAGCCCGGTCTCAAGAAATTGCAGATGTTATTGGTTTGAAGATTTCTCGTACCAAGGACTATATCACAGAACTTGTAGAAGAAGGCAAAATTGTCTCCAACGGAGCGAACAAGAATAGGACATATTCTTTGAAAAAGTGACTCCGATAATAACTATGCAACCACTTAAACTTGAAGATCTCAACGCCCAGTTCGACAGCACCGTCCGCAGGTATCGCGATGGTGGGCTTATCGCTTACCGCAACGCGCACTATTTCATGAACGACATGCTGAATTGCATGTTGCAAATCTGGCATTTGTTGCTGGTTTGGAGTGCTGGGCTACCCACACACTTTCTTGAAGCCCCGGTTTAAATAGCCGTGGCTGGATGTGTTCTGTGTTTTGTGTCACTAAATTTCTAAAAGGATGTCTTTGGTGACAAAAAATCTCCAAAAAGTTTGCTGCGCATTCTAAATAGTTACATTTGAGAATCATGTTCCGCGATTTGCAATCAAGAATCCTTCATCTGCCAGCATCGAACCCTAGCGAAAAGGGGCCGTTGAGTGCGGATGTTTATGCCATCCGTGGGGAAACCGCTTGGTGGATTTTTGATGTTGGCGCCTCGGATGAGGCCGCAGATTTTGTGAACAATTTGCCTTGCGATGTTTCTGTGGGAGAACTTCTTGAGGGAACTGCGCCGCGCTTGCATCAAGATGCTGTCCCACTCAAGAAAAATATCGTCATTTCCCATTTCCATCGGGACCATTTCTTCAACCTTTCGCGGGTCTCCTTCGACAACCTTTTCGTTGGACGTGAGACCTTCCGCCATTGCGATGAAAACATTCGCGCCCGCAGCGGCACTCAGGTTGTTGAGTCGCCCTTGCAGTTTGAAGATGGTTTAAAGATTTGCATTGAGCCAATTCCCAGCAGTCACGCCAAAGGTTCCCTGATGCTCACTGTAGGCGACGATGTACCCGATTGCGATTGTTGCGGCGAGCAGTCCCGTGACGCTATCGCTTTCCTGGGAGATTCCACTTACCCTACGGTAAATCATAACGGTCCCGATTTTTACAACGTGCAGTTGCTTTACCAGCAGATTCAATTTTTGAAGGGCTGTTCTGCCCAGCAGTTTTACATGAGCCATCGTCGCCTTGTCCTGCGGGAAAAGGAATCCATCCTGCAGATCCTGGAAGGATATTACGCCCAGCGGCAGCCCAATAAGAATGTGATTGAAGTGACTCATTAATTCCTGGACCATTTTTCTGTCGCTTTCCAGGCGACCTTGTCCTCTTTCTTTTCGGTTACATTTACGGTGTAACAATTAATGCTGGCGCCTGCATCATGCGGGCTTTACAAAAGCTGGTTTTAAAACGATAAAGAGGGAAAAGGAGTCTTTATGACAGAACAAGAAAAGAAAATGAAGGAAATTTTCCGCAAGGCTGCGAGTAACATTTGCTGGGGCGAAATGGAAAATAAAGCGCCGAAGTTAAGTTTAAAAAAGGACACCTGCCTTCTGGGGGCTATCGCTGGCGATACTATCGGGGCTCCCTACGAATTTGACTGCAACAACATCAAGACCACGGAATTCCCGCTGTTCAATCGTGCGTCGGAATGGACCGATGACAGCGTCATGACGGTGGCTGTGGCGGAAGCGGTAATGGCTGGATTCGCGGGCGGTCAACCTGTGGGCGGTCAACCCGACCTTGAAAAGACCGAAAAGGCTATGGTCGCTTCCATGCAAAAGTGGGGGCAGGCATTCCCCTATGCAGGCTACGGTGGAAATTTCCGTTACTGGCTGGTAGACAGGAATCCAAAGCCCTACAACAGCTGGGGAAACGGTTCCGCCATGCGAGTTTCTGCGGTGGGCTGGGCTTACGATACTCTGGAAGATGTGGAAAAATTTGCCGAGGTTTCTGCCCGCGTCACTCACAATCATCCCGAGGGAATCAAGGGCGCCAAGGCCGTGGCCGCCGCCATTTTCCTAGGTCGTGCAGGTAAGTCCAAGGAGGAAATCCTCGACTATGTGGAACGTACCTACGGATACCCCATCAGCAAGATGACCTGCGACAAGATCCGCCCCACCTACCATATGGATGAATCCTGCCAGAATACGGTGCCTCAGGCCTTCTGCGCCTTCCGTGAAGGGAACTCCTTCGAGGAAGTAGCCCGCCTGGCTGTTTCGTTGGGCGGCGACAGCGATACCCTCTGCTGTATCGCCTGCGCCATGGCCGAAGCTGTCTACGGCATTCCTGTAGAAATCCAGCAGGAGACCGTCAACCGCCTGGATGAACGAATGTTGAAAATGCTAATCCGGTTCCAGAAATTCGTGGCTTGCAAGTAAGACGGAACCATTTTATATTTGGGCCATGCTTAAAGTAATCAGGGCGGTGACCCGTTTTCTTTCCACCTTTACTTCTCTCTTTGTAATCGCCTGCGCGGTGGTTGCCTTCTTTGCTCCTGTCACTTTCGCCTGGGTGCGTGGAAATGTTTCTTCCGTGATTCTCGGAATCATCATGCTGTCCATGGGCTTGACCCTTCGCATTGAGGATTTCAAGAACCTGGCGAAGCGCCCGCTGGACATTTGCGCTGGCGCCTTGGCTCAGTACACCATCATGCCGCTGGTTGCCCTGTGCCTTACGAAAGTTTTCGGACTGGATCCGTATCTCGCTGTAGGTATCATTCTGGTGGGCTGCTGCCCCGGTGGCGTCTCCAGCAATGTGATGAGCTACCTGGCGAAGGGCGATGTGGCTTTCTCCGTGGGAATGACGACCGTCAGCACCTTGCTCGCTCCCGTCATGACGCCGCTGCTGGTCTTGTGGCTTGCAGACACCAGCATCAACGTGAATGCAGTGGGCATGTTCCTGAACATTCTCTATGTGACCATCGGCCCCGTGATGATCGGTTTTCTCTGCAATCACTTTTTTGGACATCGCGACGGATTCAAGGAACTGCAGGCCAACATGCCAAGCGTCAGTGTCATTGGACTTGCGCTTATTGTGGGTGGCGTCATCGTGACGGTTCGCCCTCACTTGCTGGCAAACGGTATAACCCTTTTACTGCTGGTGCTTGCGGTGGTGTTCTGCCATAATGCGTTGGGCTATGTGCTGGGTTACAGTGTAGGTCGCATTCTTAAGTTCAATACCGCCAAGAAGCGTACCGTCGCTATTGAAGTTGGCGTGCAAAATGCGGGAATGGCTACCGTCCTCGCTGCTGGATTTTTCGCCAATCCCGAAAATATTGCGGCCCATCCTGAAGCCGCCCTGTGTGTGGTTCCCTGCGCTATCAGCTGTGCCTACCATTCCATTAGCGGTACGGTTCTTGCAGGAATCTTTGCAAAACTGGACAGGAAAAATTCCAGATAATTTTTATAAAAATTGCAGTGTAAAAATGCAATCTTTAAAAAAAAGGCTCGCGAAAATGCGGGCCTTTCCTGTATAAAATTTAGGTTGTTTACTAAGCTTCTTTGTTGATGTTCACGCTGGCGTAACAAACCAGACAACCGCCGATCAGGTTACCTATGGTGATAACGGCGAGACGAAGCACGGTGCTGCCAATTTCACTAACACCGCCGAAGGTCGCAACGTTCCCGCCCGCGATACCGCCTGCAATGCCCTTGATAATCGCGAAGGCAAAGTAGAACATGTCGGCAATACAGTGTTCAAAACCGCAAAGGATAAATCCCATGACAGGCAATACGACAATCAGCGGGTTGCCGCAGCGCTTGTAGCCTTCGACGGCGATGAACATGAGCATACCGCAGAAGACTCCCAAGATCAGAAGGCTCAGCAAATTGTCGTTGTGCTTGACCGCAACCAGAGCGCTTGTGCTGATGGTAAGGCGTGTGGCCGCAACGGTGGCTGCCCCAACGGTAGTGCCGATCAGGTTGCCCAGCCAGACCTTGCCCAGATACTTTAGGTAAGCCAGGTTGCGATTTGTAGAAAGGTAACCCACCTTGCCGGTGAACAAGTCGAACTTTAGCAGGATGATGGTGTAAAGACCCAGGGAAAACAGGAATGTTCCTGCAATCTTGTTGTCGACAGAAAGGAAGCTGACGCATCCCACGCTAATCATCAGGCCGGCAAAAATAGACTTAATCATACCCCAAAACATAGAAAAAACTGCACCCTAAAAAAAGTCCCGCTCCAAGGAAAGCGGGACCGTCAAAATTACCCCTCGGCTTCAATCCAAAATCGCAATCGCTTTCGCGATTGCCCAGGAGGGTTTTAGGGAGGGCGAAGCCTTCCCTTGTCTAAAAAAAGTATGGCATCCGTTCCACGGCGAAACACTCGATACTACTATTCTAAAAAAGATAGCAGTGCCTCAGGATTTCGTTTTTCCCACCTTTTTAAGCTTTGAAGCATGGTCAAGCCAAGTCAGGGAGCCGTGGGCCTAAACTGTACCGTAAGAGCGACGAGCTTTTAATATACTGTTAGATCGGGCGTTGATCCGTGAGGATGCCTAGGCGTAATATACCTAATTAGGATGCACGGGACAAGTCATTTTAAGATATAATTTTTGAGGCATCATCAACATGTGTGGAAGCATTTAGGCTGCCTTGCTAGATGATTCTCTCGATTCCGATTCCCATTCGTAGGCTATCTTTACATCTACATAGGCACAGCTCAACATTATCAGCGACAGCATGTTGTTCATATTCCTGAAGCCATAGGCAGTCCGTATCAGTAGCTTTATCTTGTTGTTCGTCGCCTCGATCCTTGCGTTTGACACGCCCAGCCTGATTGTGTTGAGGATTCCGTCGTAGTTACGCTTGATCTTTGCGTACAGATCCTTTACTGAGCCGATGCGTGAGTGGCTTGCACGCCACAGCCACCTGTCCAGATTTTCCCTGGCATCGGCATAGCCCATCTTCAGGATGATGCGCAGCTCCTCCTTGAGCTGGTATGCCCTGTAGAGACGCGGATAGCGGCTGGCTATGAGCTCTATTTTTCTCTGCTGGCTTTCGTTTAGGTTCTCCGGAGCCTTGCCCAGAGCATACCTGGAGTTCTTTATCCCCTCCGCGGTGCGGTCCTTCGGGACGCTATCCTTCGTGGGCCTGCCTCGGCCCCGTTTCGGATTGCAGCGTTCCTTGCGGGCCTCCCTCCAGGCTTCCACACGGACCTTGTCCAGGGCATCCGTCGCCCACTGTACGACATGGAAGCTGTCCACGCACCGCTCGGCATTGGGCAGGAACTCCTCGATGCTTGACCTTATCCACTTGGCGCCATCACAAGTCACAAGCTCCACGCCCTTGCGCTGCTCTTCGCTGAGTTCCCTCATGAAGATGTCCAGCACCTCCTTCCCGTAGCCCTCGTGCAC
>NZ_FRAX01000029.1 GCF_900142465.1 Fibrobacter sp. UWH6 | reverse complement strand
TTGCAATTTAGTTATCCTAGCTGGCTCCCATCTGGGGGCCTTTTTTGCATCCTTCAGATTCCGCTCGGATTATGCATTTGCAAATAGAATTCGGGTCTGACGGATTCGGTCTTCATCACCCCACAGGCTAGACGGAATATCAGGATCACATTCCAGGGAGAAGTGCAAATTTTTGGCGGTAGCCCTTGGCGAAACCGTATCAAAGCAATCCTTCAGCACCGAATACAATTCATACTGCACAGGATTCAATACAAATTCGCCACTTTCTATTTTCGCGATTTCCTGAACTTCATGAACGACAGACAAAAGTCCTATAGAGGCGACCTGCACGTTTTTAACATAGTCATGAACACTTTCATCACGGGCATCACGAAGGAGAATTCGAGTCATCCCCAGAATTCCGTTCAGAGGCGTCCTAAGTTCCTTGGCTACGGAATCCAGGAAGTCAGACTTTCTACGTACCGATCTGACAACACGGATTCGATTGATCAAGGTGATTGTACAAAGCACTACGATTACAATAAAGATCGAACCAAAGACAACCAGCACCTGCACCAGAATTACACGGGAACGGCCAAAGACCTGGCTCTTTTTAACAAGGGAGACCATGTTCCAGCCATTTTGGACAGCCATGGAGAAAACCATATATTTGTCTTTATGGTACACAAATTCAAAGGGCTTTTCACCGGCCAGCAAAATTTCACGAGCAAGCTTTTCTTCATCCATTCCCCATGCTTCAGAAGAAAGACAATCAAAGCCCTGGCGAATTTCACCGGAACTGGCTATAACAAGGCCATCCCTATCCATAACCATCCAGATATCGCCAACCTTTTCTTTTCTGGAGGCGATGAAACGGGACAAGCTCGCCAAGGGCAAAGTAAATGCGACCACATTTTTTTCGTCCAACAGGCTCTTGCTAAAGGAGATTACAGGCTTTGCGGAATTAGTGCTGGTAAACGGTTTTCCAACGACAACACGACCATGAGTACGCACAGCATCCTTATACCAGGGTCTACGCAACGGCATATACTCATCGCCAGGAAGCCAGTCTCCATCGTGAACAAACTCTCCATTCACAACTCCAAACACATTGCCTGATAGGGAATCCGTCTGCTTAGAAGCCCTTTTCATTTCCAGGGCCATAAATTCCTGGATTTTTTCGACAGGCTCGCCGGAGGCAATCAGATGATCAACAATCATCGCGGCCGACTCTAGCGCAAAACTTGCCCTATACAGAAAGTCATTCAAGGCCTCGGCATTCTGACGGTGCTTGAAATCAGCAAGAAGAACGGCATCCCGCTCATTCTGTCTCAAAAAATTTTTCGAAACGAACATTGCACATAGGGCGACGCAGCCCAAAAACAACATCATCACAATGATGTAGTATGCAACATAACGCCCTTCTCTTGCACCGTTTCTAGATGTCATAAACCAAGAGCCTCATTGATCTTCTTTATCACCACCTGATAGTTCTTCATCATCGAGCCGTGATTACATTTCACGAAGGCAACATCTCCAGAAGAGCAAGCCATTTCCAGAGCCTTGGCCTCTTCCGACAATTTCTTTGCACCGATGGTAAGAGAAGTGCTCTTCAGGGCGTGCACAACAATCCTGTAATTCTTCCAGTCTGCCGCAACGAAAAACTTTTCCAGTTCTTCGCTCTTGTTTCCGGCAAGATATTCCTGCAGCATTTCGATGTAGAAACTTTCGTCGTTCATACACAGTTCAAGGCCGGACTGGGCATCAAGTTCGCGAAGAGTACAAATCTTTTCGTAAGTAGACTTCTTTTCCTTTAAGTCGGAAGCGCTGGAGCTTTCAGCAGAGGAATCACCATCTACTCTTTTTTCGTTTCCATCAGAATGATTCAGGTATTTCCTAATCAGGAATAGCAGTTCCTGCTCACGAACGGGCTTTGACAGATAGTCGCTAAACCCTTCCTTAAGGTAATATTCCCTGGCACCGATAATCGCATTGGCGGTAAGCATCACTACCGGGACTTTTTCATTCTTATTTCCCGGAAGACTCCGCATCAGACGCATGGTTTCCACGCCATCCATTTCCGGCATCATGTGATCCAGGAAAATCATGTCGTAATTATTCTTTTGGACCATCTCCAGGGCCTGACGACCACTCAAGACGGCATCCACCTGCATGCCAGTATCCTTAAGCAAGCCCTCCACGACCTTCAGGTTCATCTTGACATCATCAACCACAAGAATGCGCTTGCCGGCCGCTTCCAGATGAACCTTGGGCAGTTCCTGCTTTGATGCCAGGGAACGATACTTCTCGGAGAAGTTACCCATCTTATCAGGATTCTTTACAACCTGAGGAATGCTGACAAAGAACGTGGAGCCCGAGCCATACTCACTGATGACGTGAATTTCGCCATCCATCATATCAACAAGCTTGCGAGAAAGATTCAAACCGAGCCCGGTACCTTCCACATTGCGATTCTTCATTTCGTCAATGCGCTGGAACATCTGGAAGAGTTTGCTCTGGTCTTCACACTTGATTCCCTTACCCGAATCGCTTACCGCGATTTTCAACAGGATCTTGGAACCAACTTCCAAGGTATCACAATCCAACGGTTCAAAACCAACCGTAAGCTTTACAAATCCCTGTTCGGTGTATTTCACTGCGTTAGAAAGCAGGTTGTTTATAATCTGACGAATTCTAACTTCATCACCCAAAAGTCCGACCGGGAGATTTTCATCCACATCCAGACGGAAGTTCAAGTTCTTGTCTTCGGCCTTCGTCACAACCATGTTATAGCAGTCATTCAAAACCGAGAACAACTCATAGTTGTTCAGCAGAATTTCCATTTTTCCGGATTCAATCTTTGAAATATCAAGGATAGAGTTGATAATCGAAAGCAGAGTATGGCTTGCACTCTGAATGTTCAGCGCATACTCCTTTAAATTATCATCATTACATTCCTTCAACAGCATGGTGTTCATGCCCAGAATACCGTTGATAGGAGTGCGAATTTCGTGACTCATGTTCGCCAGGAATTCAGACTTGGCGCGGCTCGCCACCTTCAAGTCTTCCATGGTTTCGCGAAGTTTCTTTTCCTGGTCTAGTAGCAAACGGTTCTGCTTTCTGTAGGCGTAATCCTGGTACTTAAAGATGGTTCCGAAAATTGCAGACACAATGGCCAGCGAGATGACCATATTCCTGATTCTAAAATCGGCAGGCATTTCTGCAAGCAGACCAGGATGTACGTCAAAGTAAAAGATACAGGCACTGAGCGACACCAGCCCCACCACATACACGATATAGCTGAGCGCACCACGCAACGTAAGGAAGGCAAAAATAAGTCCCAGCACGAACCACAGAATCGTACCGCTCTCAAGACCACCCAAATTCTGATAAATCAACGGAAAGAAAATAACGTTTGCGCCACCAGTCACCACAACACCCGCAAGCTGAGGATGCTTCTTTACCGACAGCACAAGTCCAACGCAAACAACCGCAAGAAGAGCAAGAATAATAAGCCCGTACTTATCCCTTTCGAAAAAAAGCACGAACATCGAAATGACAAAGCCACCCACCAGAACAGCCCAGAGGATCAGATTCAGAAGACGAGTCTGAATCTCGATTTTTTCATCGAAAAAAATCTGCCTGAACTGTTGCAACCGAGACTTAGAATTCTCCATAAAAACCCTCATCGCGCATTTCGTAATCAGCGTCTTCCCAAATCATTTCCAGCATCAAGTCTGCAATCTGCGGATCGAATTGTAGGCCGCGTCCCCTCTCGATTTCAGCACGGACCACCGCCTGAGGAAGCGCACTACGATAGCTACGACGGGAAGTCATGGCATCATAGGCATCTGCGACAGCAATGATTCTTGCAATTTCAGGAATAGCATCACCCTTCAATCCGTCGGGATACCCCGTGCCATCATAACGTTCATGATGCCAGTGGGCGCCAATTTCCATATTGGGCATTTCAGAAATATTCTTCAGGATTTCCGCACCAATGGAAGGATGGGCCTTGATGACTCCATACTCAGAATCAGTCAACCGACTGGTCTTGTTGATAATGGCATCGGGGATGCCGATCTTGCCGATATCATGAAGCATGGCAATAAAGTAAATCTCTTCTAGTTCAGAAGGAGTTTTGCCCATACGTCTCCCAAGTTCACGGGAATACTTGGCCACGCGTCTTGAATGACCATTGGTATACTTATCCTTGGCGTCAATGGTACTGGCAAGAGTCGTAACCACCTGCAATGACAAGTTGGCCACCTTGCGACGACTATCGCTCAATTCCGCAGTACGCTTTTCCACTTCTTCCTGAAGGGAATCCTGCAAGCGCTTCAAATCGAGAATTCGGTTCAGTCGGTGCAACAGCACGTCCGCCACGAAAGGTTTCTGGATGTAGTCCAGGGCGCCAGCCTTGAACACCTGAATTTCGGTTTCACGATCGTTGTCCGCAGTCAAAAAGACAACCGGAAGTTTGTCACCGTCCGGCAGCAAACGGATCTGCTCCAGCAACTGGAAACCGTTCATTTCCGGCATATGCAAATCCAGCAGGGCCAGGGCAGGAGTAGAAGTCTTCAGATACTCAAGGGCAGCCTTACCCGAAGACACGCAAGACACATCGTAATAGCTCCCCAGCATACGCTGAGCAAAACGAAGGTTCATGTTGTCATCATCAACCACAAGAATGCACTGCCTAGAAGTTTCGCGGAAAACCTTGGAAATCTGTTCTACCAGGCTAACAGGCAAAATGGGCTTCTGTATAAAATCCAGGGCACCCAACGACTGTACAATCCTCTTTCGTTCACCATCGATGGTACCCGTAAGAAAAACGACCTTTGTACTTCTAATCTTTTCTTCGGCCCTAATAAGCCTCAACGTATCCAGGCCATTCATCCCCGGCATTTCAACATCAAGGAGAACAAGGTCCACCTGAGACCGACGCAATACATCGAGGCAAGATTCCCCTGAATTGGCTGTCAAGACCTCAAAGGAAAATCCTTTCAGGATCTGTTCAGTCATTTTCATGGATAGATGATCGTCGTCTACAACCAGGATTTTTTTCCCTCGCCCTTCCATATCGGCTCCTTCTACAGTCTTCCTTAACCTCAAACATCCATACAAGCAAAATATAAGATTTATGAATTATATTTTTGGGCTATGAATTTTAATGAAAACAAGTTGAGCAACCTTTTAGACGAAGCAAAGGCCCAGAGCATATTCAACAAGGCCGTCGCCGGGTTCATCCTCCCAGACGGGACAAGAAAAATCCTTCACTTGGGCACTCCGGAAGACACCGTTTTCGACATTGCAAGCCTGACCAAGGTATGCCCCACTTCAACGCTAGCGCTTTGCCACATTCTCGAAGGGCGGCTATCCCCCGAGACCAAGGTCATCGACTATATTCCGGAATTAAGAACAAACTATCGTGAAGAAATCCGGATATTCCACCTCTTGACCCACAGCCTGGATTACAGGGTCCCCATGAAAACCTTGCGGGAACTTCCGGCCGAAAAAATCCTGGAAGCCCTCTACAATTACCAGTTCCAGGCTCCACCGGGCGCAGACTTCAACTACGGCAATCCGGCAAGCGTCCTTCTGGGCATTATCCTGAGCCGCCTTACAGGTATGGATTTACAGCAACAGGGACGTCTAACCTTTTTTGATCCGTTAAAAATGAACCGCAGTGGCTGGGATCCGCTTACAAGGGACTTCAACAGAATTCCCAAGGAAGAAATCGCCCCTACAGAAATCTGCGCATTCAGGAACCGCGAAATCCAGGGAGAAATCCACGATGAAAGCGCCTGGGTATTGCGACAGCTCTTCCCTGTAGGGAGCGCCGGCATGTTCAGCTGCGTACCGGACCTGCTGAAGTTCGTCCAGATGGTTCTTAACGACGGCACCAACCCCGTCAGCGGCGAGCGGATCGCCCCGGCAGGCCTGCTGGAACTGGTCAGCACCAACGCCTTCGACGCAGAAGGCCACCACACAAGCGCAGGTCCTGTCAACGCCTGTACCGCCCTAGGCTGGGAACTGAACTCTCCCAAGTTCATGGGAACGAAATGCTCTCCACGCACCTTCGGAAAGACGGGCTTTACAGGAGCAAGCATCGTCGCCGACCCCCACAAGGGTGCTGCCGTGGTCCTCCTCAGCAACTTCACCTATCCCCATCGCGAAGCCAACGCAGACCGCATCCACGCTTTCCGTGCCGCCCTGGCCGACGCCTTCTTCGAAGACATCGGCTAGCCGCCCCACAAGCCGCAGACAACCTCCATAGGTACAGCAAAAGCCCCGCAAGTCCTACCGGACCTACGGGGCTTTTTTTCAATCTCTAGAGAAAGACCGCACTAAAGGCAATTACTTGCTGGCATTGCGCTTCATCATCTCGCGGCGCTGTTCTTCAGCCAACAGGCGAGCCATTTCAAGACGGCTATCTTCCTTTTCCTTCTTCTTGGTCTCTTCCTTACAGTTTACGCACTTGGTAGCAGTAGGAACAGCCATCAGACGGGCCTTGGGAATCAGCTGGCCACAAACCTTACAGATGCCGAACGTACCCTTCTTAATACGCTTCAGGGCTTCTTCCAGGTACACCAGGTACTTGCCTTCGCGGGCAGCCAATTCGAAGTTTGTTTCGAGAGCGTTGTAGTCGGTAGCAAGGTCTGCACTATTGGATTCGCCACCGTCACCAGCCTGGACCTGGCTCTTGAAAGTCTCCGCCTTTTCGGACTCGCTCTGTGCGGTCACGATTTCGCGGCGTTTTTCAATCAGCATATCTTCAAAGAACTTGAGATCAGCGTCGCTCATTTTTACAGGTTTCTTTTCAGCCATGGTAAACTCCTTGGTTGTGAATTACTCTATCAATAGAGTGATAAATAACTTTTTTTTTACAAAATAGTTTGTTTCTACTAAAAAAAATTAGAAAATGTCCACATTAAGCTTGACACCGTTCTTTTTTATATCGGAAAGCAGGGCATCTATGTCAACTGTCAGCTTTTCTATGCTCTTGCCGAATGCGCCATCCTGATCTAAAATCAGACCAGCCGTGTTGTCATCCTTGGACAATTTTATCAAAAGGTTAGCGCTCTGGTCCTTCATGTCCTTCAACTTAAGAAGCAAGGCGTCTACTCGGCCCAGCAGTTCCTCCACCTGGCCTACCTTGGAGCCACCCTGCACCACAACGCCGTCAAGCGCCTCCTTCACCTTGTTCAAGTCTTCATCCAGCTTGTCGAAGATGGCTTCCGCATCGGACTTCCAGGCCTTGACGTCCTTCTCGGCCACACTGATTACGTTCTTGCCCTTCTTGATAACCCTTTCGGTCCTCTTGCCGATGTCACCCTGAAAAACGGAATCCACGAACATGCGCAGGGCGTCCTTGATTTCAGCGACGTCATCCAGCATTCCCACCAGTTTGAGGCCCACACCCGACGTACCCTCATCATAGTGCCCCTTCAAGGTATCACCATCATGGATCAGGCGGGAATCATCCCCGGTTAGAACGCACATTTCACGTTCGCCCATCAAGCCAGAGTTAATCAACCTGAACTCGGAATTGACAGGAATCTTGGTGGTTGCATAGACCCGCGCCGTCACAAACACAGCATCCTCGGTCAACTCCACCTTGGTAATCTCGCCGGCACCAATACCGCGAACCTTCACCGGGTTCCCCGGCGACAGCGTACCGATAGCATCGTAACGCACCACGAAAGAGTAACGGGCATGGTAGGGGCTAGACGGGTGATAGTAATACCAGGCGCCAGCACATGCCAGCACCAGTATCACGAACACGATGGAGGGAATGATGTTTTCCCTGACAAGCCTCACGAATCTATTCATAGTATGACCAGTTCTCCGGGTCAAAATCTAGCAAATCCTCAACGTATTCGCCCTTGGCCTTGGCCTTGATCTTTTGCATGAGGGCTTCGTTAAAGTCTTCCGCCACATTGTGCCCGTTCATCTTCATCAAGGTGTTCATGGCAATGACTTCGGAAATCACCGTCAGGTTCTTGCCAGGCGCCACCGGAATGACGATCTTCGGGATGTTCACACCCATGATGGTTTCCTGCTGCTCGTTGAGGCCAGTACGGTCATAACCGCCTTCCTGGCGCCACTGCTGCAATTCCACGATGGTTTCGATCTTCTTGGTCTTACGGATAGCGTGAATACCGAACATAGACTTGATATCCAGAATGCCAACACCGCGGATTTCCATATGATGCTTGATCAGGGGATCCGGTCGGCCGATAATGGAACGGCCCACATGACTGATATGGACTACGTCATCGGCAACCATGCGGTGACCGCTTTCTACCAGGTCCAGCACGCATTCAGACTTACCTACGTTACTGTCCCCCACGAACAGCATACCGATACCGTACACGTCCACAAGGCTTCCGTGAATCACGGCGTGAGGTGCAAAAAATTCTTCAAGAATACGCTGAGACAGCTTGATGAATTCGTAGGAATGGAGCGTCGTAGAGAACAGAGGTATTCCCAGGCGTTCACACATGGCCTTCAGTTCCGGATGAGGCATCTGGGCATGCGTCACCACCCACATGGGAGCCTTGAAATCCTTCAGGCCTTCAAAAACCTTGGCACGACCTTCAGAACCGATTGATTCCAGATAGTTCCATTCAGTATGTCCAACGACCTGAATCTGCTGGGAACTATAAACCGCCGTGTAGCCTGCCATGGCGAGGCCGGGTCTGTGAATACCACTTTCCGCAATGGGAGCGTCCATAAAACTTTCGGCAGTGTGGCAGGCCATCTGCAGGTCCTTGCCGTACCGACAAAAAAAGTCCCGCACCAGGAAGCGTTCCCGATGCAGGATCTTGATATCTTTCAGTCTTGATTCAGCCATAGACTAAAATTATACAATTTTAGCGCGGCTGTAATTAGACGACGTCAGACATAGGCTGAGCACGATGGTCATTCTGCTTGTCGTTCGCCTTCTTCAGCTGGACCTTGACACGTTCGAGGGTTACATCCACGGCCTTGCCCATATTTTCTTCGTCGGCAGAGGCTACAACCTGGGAGCCAACAATGTTCACGGTGATTTCGCAATGACGGCGATTTTCAACTTCGTGATCAAGGACGACGGAGGCGCTTGTGATATTCGGGTAGAAGCGAGCTAACTTGTCCATTTCTTCCTGAATACGATCCTGGAGACCTGCAGATGCGTTAAAGTGGCGAGCAGAAAACTGAATATCCATAGTAAAAACCTCCGTAGAAAAAAGTGAATATCTGCGAGGCGAAGCGCCTCACGTTTAGGTATATACATCTTTTTACTTCAGAAAACCAATAGGAGCCGTCATTTTTGTATAAAAGAAATGTTCCAACTTGGAATAATGGGGGTGCAGGCCCATTGAATTTACTTTAAGATCTTGCGCTGACTTGCCGTAAGAATCTTCAGGGAATTTTCACGGTACTTCGCAACGGTACGGCGAGCCACCTTCATTCCCATTTCCGCAAGTTTGTCGGAGATAGCCTGGTCAGAAAGAGGCTTTCGCTTGTCTTCCTCATCGATCATCTTCTTCATGGCGTCAAGAACCTGGGCAGAACCGAGAATTTCCTCTTCTGCTCCGGAACTGGATTCGGCACTCCCTGCAGAGGGCTTCTGCTTGATACCCGAAGTAAAGAAACGCTTCAGTTCATAAACACCGTAAGGGGTATCCACAAACTTTCCGTTAGTCACTCGATTCACGGTACTCACATCGCGCTTTACGTCGTCTGCAATATCCTGCAGCACCATGGGCTTCAAAAAGGCAGGGCCCTTAGAGAAGAACTCCTTCTGACGTTTAAGGATAGCCTGCATGACCAGTTCCATGGTAGAGTAGCGGTTATCTACCGCCTTCATGAATTCCATGGCCTTGTTCAGGTGGGTCTTCACATAGTCACGGTCAGACTTGGAGGCATTCTTGTCGTCGATAATGGCCTTGTAGGTCTGATTGATGCGAAGGCGTTTCTGCATGGGGGAACGGACCGCTTCCGCAGAGAACTTTCCGCGTTTTTCAATAATTTTAAGATCGGCGGATACCGTCTGGATGCGTGCGTTAGACAGAGAGAATCCCGGATGGGGATTCAGCCTTGCAAAGCTGGCAATAGCCTTCTGCACAGATTCCGTCGGTTCGCCAAGGGCCTTTCCAATCTTGGCGTAGCGAAGTTCCAGAAGGTCTTCATAGCAGTTTTCAAGAATCTTGATGGCCAGGGGAGAAAAGTTGGGAATGCCGTAAGCCTGAATCAAGAAACACTCGCGCTGGTCGCGGGCACCGATTCCACGGGGATTGAAACCCTGCAGCACATGCAAGGCCTCTTGCACCGGAAGGGAACATTCTTCCAGCTTCTTCTCGCCACGAATCATGGTTTCAATTTCATTGATAAATTCATCGTCAGAAATATTGATGGGGGCGTTTTCCTGTTCGCCCACCTGCAAGAAACCATCTTCGTTCACGGAATCGATCAGGTATTCAACCAGTGAACGGAATCGCTTTTCAGAACAGTTATTTTTTGCCAGTTCTTCCAACTGGTCGCGAGTTCCAGACCAAAGCATCAGCTGGTCGCGAAGTTGTTCCTGAAGGCTCTTGCCGTTATCCTTGATGGGGCGGTCCCATTCGTCATCGGCTTCAGCATTACCCGCATTCAAGTCCTTGAAGGGTGCGTCATCGGAACCGGTTCCGTCAGAAAAAAGCTGTTCGTAATTCACATCGCCATCGGAACCATCCAAAAGTCCGCGATCCACCAGGGCGCTATCATCCAGAGAGCCGCTTTCACGATCGTCGGCATCGCCATAGGCGTCATTGTCAGCAGAGGATTCGCCAGAACGTTCCGCCCCGGATTCCGAGAGTTCATCATCGCGAACTTCACGTTCCTCGTCAGGCATGGAATCATCCAGTTCCAGAAGGGGATTGCTTTCCAGCTCATCCTTGATGGCGGTTTCCAGTTCCAGGGACGTTTTCTGAAGGATATTGATGGACTGCAACAACTGGGGCGAAAGGGTCTGCTCCAGTCGCTGACTCGTGCCTAAGTTCATTCCTAAATCCATAAAACCGTCCTTAAAACTTTCAATAATTTTTATTTATAAAATTTGCATTTCCTATATGCAAACCCAATTAATCCAATCTAAAGCTATCGCCGAGGTAAATACGTCTTGCCTCGGGGTCGTTCGCCAAATATTCAGAGGAGCCTTCCGTAAGAACCTGGCTCTTGTACATAATGTAGGCCCGGTCCGTAATGGAAAGGGTTTCACGCACGTTATGGTCTGTAATGAGGACTCCCATACCGCGGTCCTTCAACCCGGAGATGATGCCCTGGATATCGGCCACGGCAATGGGGTCGATACCGGCAAAAGGTTCATCCAGCAGAAGGAAGCTGGGGTCGCTGGCCAAAGCACGCGCGATTTCAAGACGGCGACGTTCGCCACCGGAACAGCTCATAGACTTGGTCTTGCGAATGTGGGTAATCTTGAATTCTTCCAGGAGCTGCTCCAGACGAACCTTGCGTTCACGGCGCTTCATGTCCTGAGTTTCAAGAATGGCCATAATGTTATCTTCTACGCTAAGCTTGCGGAAGATGGAAGCTTCCTGAGGAAGATAACCGATGCCAAGTCGTGCGCGCTTGTACATGGGCTTGTCGGTCATCTCGATATCATCAAGAAAGATATGTCCAGACTCAGGGCGGACCATTCCCACGATCATGTAGAAAGACGTGGTCTTGCCGGCACCATTGGGGCCAAGAAGGCCGACAATCTCACCCTGCGACACACGGATAGAAACGTCGCTTACGACCTGACGGCCACCATAAACCTTTCGCAGGTGTTCTGTGCGTATGGTACTGACAAGGTTCTTCACTTTTTTTCCTCTACATGCTTAGAATTTACATTCACCGCGGATGAATCCGATGGAGTTTTTTCTGATTTTTTTCTGGACCGATTCCTGTCCAACAAAGCCTTCTTGAAAGCCGACGGCTTTTTCGCGGGTTGCACTTCCCGCTCCTTACTATCGATAGAAGCACCGGCTTCTGTCAACGAATCCGCCTTATTTTCTTTTTTTAATGAATCCACCTTCGCCAGGGAATCCTTCAGGGCAAGTTCCTTGTTACGGCGTTCCTTTTCCAGGTCAACATAACGGCCGCTGGCCATAGTGGAATTACCTAGAAGCTTCAGGGACTTTACTGCATTCTTCTGGGCGTCAAACAAGATATGGATGGTATCGCCCGATGCCTCATTCTTGCCAGACACGGAACGATCCTTCTTGATGTAGAAATAGGTACTCTGGGCCTTGCCGGAGACCACGGCCTTGTCCATCTTGCCCTTGTTAAAATACATGTCAAGGCGGTCGCCGTCCATCAAGTTTCTGTAATCCTGCAGGTCCGTCTCGTAAAAGAAACCGCGGGCGTTCAAGTTCACATAGAGGCGTTCGATCTTGTTTCCGCTGAATTCTGCAAAGAGGGTATCGCCAAAGGCTTCCGTCACGCTACCCGGAGCATTCCTCTTCGGTTCTTCCTGCTGGATGCCGTGGGCATTACGAATCACCAGCGCAGACTTCAGGGAGTTGCCGGTAGAATCCAGCACCAGGAAAATGGAGTCGCCCGTCAGGTGATAATTCTTCAGGTCGCAAGTCGGGTTGCCTTTCATCGAAAGCCAGTTATTCTTGCGGTCAAAATATCCCGTATCGCAAGTCACCACCATGTCGTTCTGGGTCAGCTTTACATGATTGAAAGCCTCGGCGTAATCGTCCTTCTTGCTGTAATTCATATTGTCAGCAGAAATGGCCACGTCCTTCTGGGTAATGGTCACATCGCCGCGGGCTTCCGCATAGCCATCTTTCTTGTTGTACACAATTCGCCTGGCCACAATCTTTACGGTATCCTCGCCGCCGGACTTGTTCTTCTCGAACTGGCGGAGCACCGGCTTTGTAGGCATGGTCAGGATTTCCTTTTCCTTATCATACTCCAGGTACTCGCCGGTAAAGTAGTAGGTATGGGCGGAATCACCAGCATGGACATCGCCGGTAGCGGTGGCGAGGCCACGTTTCTTCTGGTACACACCGTTGCGGGCATCGATATAACCCGAGGGGTGGGTAAACAGGAAGCCGCCATCACATTGGACCACTTCACCATCCTTATTCCAGATGGCGCGCTGGGTCTTGAACTGCACACTATCGTGAAGGAACTGCACACGGCCATGCAGCAAGAGAGTTCCGCGCTTGCGGGCCACCGCAAGACTGTCTGCATGCTTCATGATAATAGGCGAAGACTGCGCCACCGCCTCGCCCGAAAACAAGATCAGAATCGCAAACGCCAGGAACAGACCAAACTTGAAAGAACCAATGTATCGAGACATCTTCTAGTCCTTCGCCTCGTCTTTCTTCGTAAGGGTGCGCTTCCAGGATTTCTTAGGTCCAGGTTTTTTCTTGGCGCTGTCAGCCGGAGCCTGCGACGCAGAAGATTGCGGCACCCGTGTTCCAGAAGATGAAACCACGCGGACAGAACCAGCAGTCGGTCTAGCCCTCTGCAAACTATCGCGGGTCTCGATTTCGGAAGCCTGGTTCTTGTCCTCTTCCTTCAGGCGTTTAGCCGCATCCTGGAAAATGCCGGTCACGTCAGAAAGAATCCGCCAGTTGTCCATATGGGCGTCACTTTCAAAACCCTTGCCCTGAAGCACGTCGCCGTCTTCGCTAACCACACGAACATAACTGTCAGTCTTTACCAGGTTGTCCTTCTTGTTCCACAGGAGGGAATCGGAGCGGACCGAAGCCCCCTTGGGCGTCAGGGCATAAACGTGGCCATAGGCATACACATAGGTAAACTTCATATCCAGGCGGCCGGAATCGGCACGCAGGAACGCGGTACGTTCTCCCAGGGAATCGTAAATGTCCACCAGGACCGGCTTCACAAAGACAAGGTCCTTGTCGCCCCAACGTTCCAGATAGGCCGTCTTCAGTTTCCAGGCCTGCACACCCTTGTCGTAACTATCCAGAAGGGTGGTGTCGGTAAAAAGCATTTCCGGACGTTCCACCTGGATCCAGGGCTTTTCTTCTTCGATTTCCTCGCAACCGCACAGGAACAAAACGACCCACACCGGAACGAGAGCCAATCTCAAAAAAAGTTTATGTCGCAAAATTCGTGCCACAATCAAAATTTAAAAATAAAGGAATGACTGAATCGCGCCAACATGGCCATAAAACAGCAAAAAAGGGCCCGCGACCGAGGGACGCAGGCTCCTGTTTTTTTTTACAGTATTTGTACGGAACAAAAACCAGTCTGACTTACTTGGACTTGGCTTCTTCCAATTCCTCTTCCAGTTTCCTGTTTACACCGTCCTGCTTCTCGCAGATGTTCTTCAGGTTGCCGATTTCCACGTCCATCTTGGCCACCTGATCCTTCAGGTCTTCGCACTGGGCGGCATAGGTCTGTTCGGATTCGATGCGGCTGTTCAGTTCCTTGCGGAGGGAATCCACGGAGCAGCGGAGGGTTTCCACGGCGTTTTCAGCATCCTTCAGGGCGGGATTTTCTGCGTTTCCTTCACAACTGCAAGACGACTTCAGCTTCTTGGAAACAGCAAGGGCGGCAGCAGCGCCAAGGGCAAGACCGGCAAAAAAACTAGATGCTTTCATAGAGGACTCCTTAAAAAAATATTTACAACGGATATAATATCTCTTAAGAAAATGTAAAAGTCAATAGAAAACGCCCATTTTATGGGAAAATGTGATAAAATACCGCATACAATAAAACAAAAACCCCGAGTCTTGCGACTCGGGGTCTTTGCAGCGGGAAGAGCGAGATTCGAACTCGCGATAGGATTAAGTCCTATACGTCCTTAGCAGGGACGCGCCTTCGGCCAGCTCGGCCATCTTCCCATCTTGGGGGCACAAATTATACTTTATTTCTAACGCTTTTTCAAGGGGATTTCCCAAAATTTCTAACTTTTTTATATGCGTTTTCTAAAAAAGTTGTTGAAAATTGTGGCAGCATTTGCCCTGGTGGGCCTCATTTGCTGCATTCCCGTCTACATCCTGGTCTTTAAGGTGTTACCCGATAAGGATCCCGACAACCAGTTCAACAGGGAATCCATATTGCAGGTCCTTTCTGGCGAGACCCGCGTCTATTACAATGACGGCAACACCTTGCTAGGAGCCTTCTTTGACGCCAACCACCGTATCTATGTACCCTACGGCGACATCCCCTCCAATATCGTAAACGCCCTGGTGGCCGCCGAAGACGCCGGCTACTGGAACCACAACGGCTTCAGCATTTACGGTTTCACCCGCGCCATGGCATCAAACATCAAGGCAGGCCACATGCGTCAGGGCGGTTCCACCTTGACCCAGCAGACCGTCAAGAACATTTTCGGCCGCGAGGAACGCAGCATCAAGGAAAAGGGCAAGGAACTGATCAACGCCCTCCGCATGGAACGCCATTTCAGCAAGCAGGACATTCTTGAATTCTACCTGAACCAGTTCCACGTTTCCGGTACCGGTAAGGGTGTAGCCATCGCCGCCCAGTATTTCTTCAACAAGGAACTGAAGGAACTGAGCCTCGCCGAATGCGCCTTCATTGCAGGTTCCGTAAAGGGGCCCTTCAACTACGACCCGTTCATCCAGCGTAGCGCCGAACGCCGCGAAAAGGCAATCAAGCGTGGCGAGGAACGTCTGCGTTACGTACTTGGCCGCATGGTCGACGAAAAGTACATCTCCGAAGAAGAAATGGCCGAAGCCCTGGAAACGCCGCTGCAGTTCAACCACGGCAACTTCCGCTTCTCTGTCAGCACCATCCTGGAACGCATCGAAGAAAAGCTGGACGGAGACTTCTTCAAGGCTGAATTCGAAAAGCATGGCATCGAAGACTGGCGCAAGGCTCAGCTGACCATCATCTCGACCCTCGACGAAAGATCCCAGGATGCCGCCAAGCGCGCCCTGCAGACAAATATCAGCGGACTCCAGATGCAGTTGGGCGGTTTCGTACTTCCCAAGTCCCAGTTCGCCAACAAGGCCCAGAGCGCCCGCCGCGGCGACTACCTCTACGGCGCCGTCGACAGCGTATTCGTGGATTCCACCGGCAAGCTGAAATCCCTCACCTTAAGTTTCGGCCAGCTTAAAGGTATCGTCACCGAAAAGGCCATCAAGGATTTCGCCGTACAGATCAGCGGTGACGCCCGCAAGCCCGGCGACGTGAACAAGGCTCTGGCACCCCAGTTGAAGAAGGGGGCCATCCTCCTGGTCAGCATTCTGGACGTAGAAAAAATCAACGGTTACGTTCCCTGCAAGATCGAGACGGAACCTGTATTGCAGGGCGGCCTCTTCGCCATTAAGAACGGCCAGGTAGTCGCAACCCAGGGTGGTTTCCACAACACCGGATTCGACAGAAGTTTCAAGGCATTGCGTCAGCTGGGCTCCAGCTGGAAACCCCTGCTCTACGCATTGGCTCTCAAGTACAACTACAATTACCTGGACCCGCTTGAAAACGACTTCAACGTATTCCAGTTCACGAACCAGTTCTACTTCCCTCGCCCCGACCACAAGAACAAGGGCGACATCGTAAGCATCGCCTGGGCCACCACCCGTTCCGAAAATATCGCCAGCATCTGGCTGCTGGAACACCTGCTGGACAAACTCAGCCCCGAAGAATTTGACGCCGTCGCCAAGGAAAACGACTACGCCCGATTCGACAACGAAGATCGCAAGGCCTACTTTGAAAGACTCCGCGACAAGTTCGGTCTAACCTTGAAGGAAGAAGTAAAGAAGGAAATCGAATTTACCAAGGCCAAGTTCGCCCTCATCGAACGTTACAAGGGTGAAGGCAAGGACGCCAAGGCCAGGGCCGTCATCAACCTGCGCTACGGCACCCACAACGACATCGCCATGAAGCAGTCCAAGAAGGATGCCCAGACCGTCAAGTTCATCCAGCACAACTACAAGAGCTATTATGAAAAGCTCCGTGCCCGCGAGGCCCTGGAACTGGATCCGGATATGGCAGCCCAGCTTCCGCCTCTGGAATCCGTGGAGCTGTTCCCCGACTTTACTCTGGCCGACATGAAGCGTCTGACCACCATGATCGAACCCGTCGATGGCGAAGCCGATTACCTGGATGCAGACCACATCCGTTTCTGGCCCGACTACAGACGTTCCCTGGCCATGGCCGACTACGCACGCTTCGCCAAGGAAATCGGCATCCACCAGAAGTTGCAGAAAGTGTTCAGCATGCCCCTGGGCGTAAACGAAATTACCCTGTCAGAAATTTCTACCGCATACCAGACCCTGCTTACCGGCAAGATCTACAAGAGCCTGGATGGCGACTGGACCGACCCCAGCTTTATCAAGGAAATCAAGAATCGTGACGGCACCACCATCTTCAAGAACAAGATGGAATCCAAGACCATCCTCGACGACAACATTACAACCCAGATGGCCGTAATGCTCCACTCCGTATTCAGCAACGGTACAGCACGCAGCCAGTATAACGCCATTACGGTTACTTCCCCCGATAGCACCGTCAGCCTGCGCTACCCTGCATTGGGCAAGACCGGTACTACAAACGACTACAGAAACGTGGCCTTCATGGGCGCGATACCCACCTACAGCGGCGAAAAGAACGGAGCCACCTTGGACTCTGTCGTGGCCATCGGTAGCTACGTGGGCTTCGACAACAACAAACCTCTTAAGTCTGGACGTACCCGCATTGCAGGTGCCTCTGGCGGTCTCCCCCAGTGGGCAGCCTTCGCCAAGGAAGAAATTGAAATCATGGGCACTCCCAAGAAGGTGGACTTCCTGGATATTTCTGTTCTGGCCGCAGGCGAAGTCCCGCTACAGCTAGGCAATGAACGAGGCGAACTTGTAGTAGATCCCATGACCGGTATGACTCTTGCCGGGGCCAGCGCCGAAGCAGGACGCCCTCTCCCCTGGATCGACATTCCGGGCTACACTCCTCCGCAAGTGCAGGAAATGGCCGCGGAATCTGCAGCAGAATCCGGCATCATGGTTAGCTTACCCATGCCCGCTGCAGAACAGCCCGAAGCCTCCACCGCCCCAGCAGAGGTCGCAGCATCGGATTCCACAAGCGCACAGGCTCCCGCAACAGAAGCAACTGCAGCAGCGGAACCCGCACCTCACGCACCGTCTGTTACACCGGCACCGGCCGCAGCCGCCATGCCCAAGGATGATGACTGGGATCTGCCCGAAGGATTCAATGGCAACAACGCATTTGTTCCTATCGAGGCCGAATAAGTTTTTAGCCCTTTGAAAAAGTTCAGGACGATTTTAAAACAAAGGATCTTTGTATGAATTTCAGTTCTCGTATTTTTTTAAGTACCGCAGGAATCGCAGCAATGGGACTTTCCCTTTCTGCATGTACAGGAGCCCCCGCCCCCTGCACCGAGCCTGAAAACACAGAACAGCAATCCTCTCAAGGAGCACAGCAGGCAGCACCCGAGCAAGTTCAGGAGCAGTCCTCCTCTGCGATTTCTGAATCTAAACCTCAGCAAACCGCAGCACCCTCCTCCAGTTCAGCAGTCCCTAAGAACGAACTTGTTTCCCAGTCTGCGGAACCCGCCCAGCAGTCCTCATCCTCTATGGCCTCCGCCCAGGAAAAGGTCTCGGAAAATGAACCCATGGCCCTTACGGTCATCGACCCCTACACGGCGTTCCCCGCCATGGCAAACGAAGTTTTCGAATATGCCGATAGTTTGTACAAACAGGGTAAGGTCGACGACGCTGTAAAATATCTCCAGCGTTTCCGCGTCATCAAGCCCCTGTGGAATCAATGGGAAAATCAGGCCGACTCCATGCTGGCCGAATTCGGAAAGACCAATGCGGAACGCGCAAAGCAGTTCGAGCCGCTGGTCCTTGAAATTCAGAACATGAACCGCGCCCGTTCCAACTACAGTCTGGTGGCCGAAGCCGCCGATAACCTCATCGCGCTGGTTCCCGGCGATTCCCTGACCAACTTCGCCAACCAGCAAAAACAGATCGCCTACAACAACACCCTGGACAAGGCCCGCAAGGAAAAATCCGAAATCCTCAAGTTGGCAAACGACCAGGCAAAGTTCACCGAAGCAGAACAGAAAGCCTTGGAATTCCAGATGCGTTATCGCGACTTCGAAGACCCACTTAAGATCCAGGCCATGATCGACGACATCCGCAACATGTCCGCCAACAACGACGCCGAAGCCGCCGCCTACTGGCAGAAGAACGATCCCGCCGAAGCACTTGCCAAGGCAAAGGACCTAGTGGAAAAAAGCAAGTTCGCCGAAGCCAAGGAACTTCTGAACAAGCTCAAGTCCAGCCCCCTCCGCAAGGAAGCCATCGAGGAATACAACAAGCTGGCCGACGCCTACTGCAACGCCCAGCGCAAGACCACAAGCCAGCTCTTCGGCAAGGCCCAAAAACAGAAGGACGCCGCAAAGAAGGCCGCCCTCCTGAACGAAGCCATCGCCTCCCTGGATAAATGTCTGGCGGAATATCCCGACAACTCCCAGAAGCAAAAGGTGATCGACAACAGGAACTTCCTGCAGAAGGAACTGAGCAAGTAAATGACCGCAGCATCCGCAGATTGGTGGCAGTACGGCCAGTATCCCGCTTTCTTTATCCTGGGCGCTGTCGTCAGCCTCATCAATAGCATCGCCGGCGGCGGAAGTTCCCTCAGCCTTCCCATCATGATCTTTCTGGGAATGCCCCCGACCGTGGCCAACGGCACCAACCGCATCGGCCTCATCATCGGAAACCTGAGCAGCGTCCACAACCTGGCAAAACACGGCTACCTGAACAAGAAACTCTTCAAGCAGCTATTCTGGCCCTCCCTGGTGGGAGCCCTCCTTGGCGTAGGATTTCTCGCAAACATCGGCGACAAGGTATTCCAGGCCATTATCGCCGGAGCCATCTGCCTGGTAGTCATCATGAGCCACACCCGCAAAGACCTGTTCGGAAAGCCCCCTGCAAACCCGCCCGAAAAATTGACCCTGGGCGGAGCCATCGGGTTCGCCCTGGTTTCAGTCTACGGATGTATCGTGCAGATTGGCGTTGGATTCGTGCAGATCTTTAGCCTCACCCGCTACACCGGTCTAGACCCCATCCACGTAAACGCCCTCAAGAACTGCCTCACAACCGTATTCCTGGTGGTCAGCACCGCGGTTCTCGCATTCACCGGAAAAGTGAACTGGCCCATCGCCATCGTCATGTCAGCCGGCGCCTGGTGTGGCGGTTATTTCGGCAGCGCCCTCCAGCGCAAGAAAGGCAACAAGTTCATCCAGAATTTTATCAGCGTCTGCAGCCTGGTCATGGCAGCCTACCTGGTGGTGGACCTGGTCCTTCAGTAAATCAGATTTCGCAGGAATCAAGATTCTTTTTTTTGGGGGATAAGCGGGCGTTTTACCGCAAACCTGGAACCCCTCCGGGGTTTTAAAAGCTGGTCGAGACTTCCCATCAGAACCGCTTCCAGAGTCTTGTCTCCGGCAGCAAGAACTTCCTTGTCGGATCGTTTCAGCTTCTTGATTCGAGCCTCTAACCGCAAGGCATGCTCCTTGGATTCCAGCTCAAAAGTTCGCAGAATACACTCCGGCGGAAAAGCCTTGGTAAAGCGAGCCCCCTTGCCAGTCAGATGCTGCTGAAAACGGGCCTCCACATCCACGGCATAACCCGTGTAGATGCGATTCCCCTTACAACGAAGCATGTATACAAAATGCGGCATTATTAAAAAAGGGCGGTTACCCGCCCGATTATATCTTAGTGGTGACCGTGTCCTTCAGGTTCATCCTTGCTCGGCTTAGAAACCAAGCTCATATAGATGGTACCCAGGATGGCGGCACTGAAGCTTCCCAGCAGAATGCCCAGCTTTGCGGAATCCTGACGATCGCCAACATCGAAGGCGAGACTTGCCACGAACAGAGCCATGGTAAAGCCGATACCGGCCAACATGCCACCGCCCCACAGAGCCTTCCAGCTGTAGCTCGGACGCTTTGAAATACCGATCTTCACAGAGAGGAAGCTGAACAGGAAAATGCCGATAGGCTTACCGAATACCAGAGCCAGGGCAACAGCGCCCATCACGGGAACTTCCACACCGCCAAGCTTGATTTCGACACCGGCATTGGCCAAGGCGAACAGCGGCATAATGAAGAAGTTGACCCAGGGAGCCAAAGTCTTGTAGAGGCGTTCCTGCATAGAAATACTTTCCTTGGCGCCCTGCTTCAGCAGGCTGAACACGCGATATTTCTCTTCGCTGTCGGTAGCTTCGCCAGAAAGAACGTGACCCACATTATTTGCAAACAGGCCCATCTTGCCGCCGGCAATCACAGCCCTGGCCGGAACGGAAAGACCAAGCAGCACACCCGAAATAGTGGGATGCACGCCGCTCTTTACGAAGAAGGCCCACACAGCTATGCCGATTACGCCATGGAGCAGCAAGTTGCGAACACCCAGACGGAACAGCACATTGATCAAGACCAGCAAGGCAACGCCAGTACCCAGAGCGGCAAAGCTGATACCGTCACCGCTGGGGTAGCCAATGGCAATCACGAGAATGGCACCGATATCGTCGGCGATAGCCAAAGTCAAAATCATCACGCGGAGAGCATGGGGCACCTTCTTGCCAAGGATAGCCATACAGCCAACCACGAAAGCGATATCCGTTGCCGTGGGAATACCCCAACCACGAGTCGCGTCCGTACCTGTCAGACCGTTTACAGCCAAGTAAATCAAAGCCGGGAAAAGCATACCGCCGGCAGCCGCGAGAATCGGAAGACTTGCAGCCTTCGGATCGCGAAGTTCGCCGTAAGTCATCTCGCCCTTCACCTCGAGACCCACGTTAAAGAAGAAGATGGTCATCAAGGCATCATTGATCAGCCAATGCAAATCAGCAGTACCAAGCCAGCTACCGATAGTCACGGCAAAAGGCATGTGCCATACATGATGATAGGACTCAGGGCTGAGATTAGCCCACAGCAAAGCTGCAATGGTCATAATGATAAGAACGATACCGCCAGTAGTCTCCACCTTCATGAGACGTTCAATGGGGGTAAGGATCTTGCGGACCGGAGTTTCCGGGAAAAGTTCTTCGATGCGATCGCTGCTAGTCACTTTTGCGGACATACACACCTATGGTTGATTGTTTTTGTTTTTTCAGCCCTTGCACATTAAAGATAATCAAAATTTTTTTTTAGTCTACGCAATTCGCCACCGAATTCACCCTAAAGACCACCATCTCAAAATGTGCCATAACGCACTAAAAGTTTTATAATATAAATCACCATTTCGTAAGTAAATTATATTAAACTTGAAAAATTCTTGCGGATATTGTCAAATGAAAGAAAGAATGAAGAAACACCCCCTTCTGACCAAAGTCGTTATCGCCCTACTCTGTGGACTTACCTTCTATTTGTTAGGTTTCCCCTGCCGAATATTCCTCAAGATTTCGGATACGACGGAAGTCCGCCTGGTTGCAGCCCTCCCCATGCTGTTTTCCATGACCTTCGGTCTCCCCGGAGCCCTGGGCTGCGCCTTCGCAAACCTCTTCTCCGACATCCAGTCAGGATACTCCGCCGCCGTCTTCATACCGGGATTCCTCATCCAGATTATCTACGGGTACATTCCCGCCAAAGTTTGGCATTACCTCCGCCGCAATAACATCAACAAGTTCCGACTGAACCGAGTCCACAAAGTCGTAGAATACCTCATCATATCCACGGCAGACGCCCTCCTTGTGGCGTTCCTTATCTGTCTGCTATTAAAGTGTGTCGGCCTCCCGTCGAATTTTATCCTGGGCGAAAATATCTTCTTCAACAACTTGCTGGCGATGATCGTAATGGGCATCCCCTACCTAAGCCTATCCTCCGTCGTGTTCCAGTATAAGTACCACCGCGCTTCCCCCAGGAATACCATCCTCTCGTTCTCCCTTAACGAAAAATTCCTGCTGTTCATACTCCTGCTGAGCATCCTCATTTCTATCTGCTCCGGTATCGCCGCCTATAACGTGTTCCACTATAGGTACAACCTCAGCAATCTGGACCTATGGAACAAGGTCTACTACAGTGTCGTCATTACCTTGAACATCCTCATTTGGGGAAGCCTTATCCATCTGCGGTTTATCGAAAGCACCGTTATCAAGCCCATCGAAAAGATGAGTGAAATCGCCATGATATTCAGCCACGATTCAACCATGGAAAAGAAGCTGGAGGAAATCTCCAACAAGTGCGAAAAGTACCTGAAGTACACCACCGAAATCGGCGCCCTTTCCCGCTCCTACGTAGACATGTCCCGCAAGATCGATGACTACCTGAACCACATTATGGCAATGACGGCGGAAAAGCAGAAAGAACATACGGCCCTTGAAATTGCGACAGCCATCCAGCTGGCGGCCCTCCCCAAGCCCCTCCACTCCAAACGATTTGAAAACTACGCCATGATGGACCCCGCCCTAGAAGTTGGCGGTGACTTCTATGACTTCTTCTTTATCGACGAAGACCACATCGCCCTCTGTATCGCCGACGTATCCGGCAAGGGCATCCCCGCAGCATTATTCATGATGGTCAGCAAGATTATCCTGCGCCACAACCTGATGAACGGCTACTCTCCAGCCGAGGCCCTGGTACGAACCAACCAGGAAATCTGCGAAAACAATACCGTCGACATGTTCGTCTCCATCCTCTGCGGCGTTCTGGACCTAAAGACAAACGTCCTCACCTTCTGCAATGCGGGCCACGAAAAGCCGGCACTCCTGAAGAAGGGCAAAGAATTCTACCTGGCCCAAATCAAGAGCTTCTTTGTAGTCGGCGGCATGCCTGGCATCAAGTACCAGAACTTCGAATTGCAAATGGAACCCGGCGACATCATGTTCACCTACACCGACGGCATTCCCGAAGCCATGAACGAAAACAACGAGGAATTCGGCAACGATCGAATGCTGGCCGCACTGAATGCCTCCAAGGACAAGCCCCTGGAACAACTCTGTAAGGACGTTCGCGAGGCCGTCAGGACCCATGCCGGCAAGGCTCCCCAGTTTGACGACATTACCATGGTGGCATTCCGAATTAATGAAGGAACCTAGGTATAATCGCAAACAGAAAAATCTAACCCATAGAAAAAGCCTCGGACCAAGTCCGAGGCCTTCTTTAAATCGCTTACATTAAACCGTATCGATTCAGACTAGAACTGCTGAGGCGGCCAACGGGGATTCTTGGAGCTCATGTCGATCTTGTAGAAGTCGCGTTCGAAGCGTCCATCGTCCATGCCGTAAGTCTGCATGATATGGCGAGCCATCCACTTGCCCAGCTTCAGCACGGTGAGCTTCTTGCGGAGACGACCCTGGCAGTCACGATTCATGATGTCGGGGAGAGTGGAGGTGGTCAGAATTTCATCGATAGCGGGGCTGTTCAGCTTTTCACGAGCTTCTGCACTGGTGTGGAAGTGGGTGACGCCGAAGCACACGCGGTTGGGATGACCCTTCTTGATGTGTTCGCAGCACTGCACGATAGTAGTACCGGTACGGACCATGTCATCGAACACGATCACGTCCTTACCTTCAATTTCATCGATGCTGATGTCAGAAAGTTCCGGGTTGAAAGTCATGGAGATTTCACGTTCGCCAGTACGTACCTTGTCCATCACCACGCGCTTGCATTCGGGGAGCTGGAGAGCATCGAACACAGCGTTCATGAAAGGACGTGCGCCCTTATCCGGAGAAACGATCACCAGGTTGTTACCATCCTTACCAGTCTGCACGAAGTTGCTGTTCTTGATGTAGTGTGCATAGACATCGGTAGGAATCAGGTTGTGGAAATGACCTTCGAAAATATCGTTGAACAGGTTCTGAACCTTGATGCTGTGGTTGTGGCAGGTAACAACAGCGTCCACACCAGCCTTCTTCAGAAGATCGGCATAGAGCAAGCTAGTGAAAGCCTGACCATCAAACTTCTTGAGGTCGATATCCGGGCGATCCTTTTCCAGTTCGCCAATACGGTGGGGACCGCGGTCCTGTGCGGAGTAGAACAAATCCGGTTCTACGAGAACAACCTGTTCGGCGCCGTTATCCTTGGCAGCGCGGGCCAGGATGCAGTTACGCATAGCGTAGTCGTTACGACTACGTTCATGGTTAGAAACAGAGCAGATCAAGACAATCTTGCCTTCCAGACGGCGGCCGATATGTTCGATATCATCGGCATCCAGCATATAGCGGGGGCAGAATTCAGAGTTGGCGAAAGTCTTCAGGGAGACCACGTCGGAAATGTCTTCGCGGAGACCGATGTACTGAGCCATATCAATGGCAAACGGATCATCGGTGAAGTTGCCGGTCACGATAAAACGATCTGACATAAGATTGCCTTAATTTAAGGTTTTTTGGGGGTTAGTGGCCCAAATATAGATAGATTAGGACATCCTTGCAAGTAAGGCAACGCAATACATATCTATTACACAAATTGATAGACAGCTTTTGAGGGGATGATTCGTCGGGCAGGCCCCGCAAACCTGGGGACAGGCGGAAAGGCCGCCGGCAGGGTCCGCCTTTCCCGGTAAGCCTCCTGCGACAGCTCATGGCC
>NZ_FRAX01000028.1 GCF_900142465.1 Fibrobacter sp. UWH6 | reverse complement strand
GAACACGGAAGTCAAGCCTCCTATCGCCGATGGTACCTGGCCTACGGGTCCGGGAGAGTAGGTCGCCGCTGGATTCACGGGCCCCCCGAGGAAAAACCTCGGGGGGCCCTTTCTTGTTTATGTCCATCGCCGTCGCGCCGGGGCGTCGACGCGGGCATCGCCCGCCGTACATGGGCGTGGCATCGGCCCACCGCACCTGCCGTCGCCAGGCGCAGGCCATGAGCTGTCGCAGGAGGCTTACCGGGAAAGGCGTACCCTGCCGGCGTCCTTTCCGCCTGTCCCCAGGTTTGCGGGGCCTGCCCGACGAATACCCTTCAAAAAAGTGTTTTGAAATTTTGATGCAATTGGGCTTTTAGAGTTCAAAGATGCCTTGAGTTATTCTCAACGTTACTTCTTTTATAACGCTTATTTTTATTCCTATATGGAATAAAGAGTTTATTTTAGCTTGTAAGTGTTTGAGAAAGGAGTGTTGTGTTTTATGAAACACAATTTGTTTGTTGTATTGTTGGTTTTATTGAGCGCAGTCGTTTCTAATGCGACTTTGACTATTCACCTTCAGTCCCCTTATCGTGATGATGCTGTAAAGGGTAATGAAAGTGTCTATACTTACCATATTACCGGTGAAGTGACCAGCTGGAATGCTGATTTTGGCAAAACGTCTAACACAAGGATGACCCCGGAAGGTGATCATTGGTATTCCTATACCTGGAATAAGACAGTGGCTGATTATCCTAACGGTGGCGGGTTCAAGATCAATGTTTGCTCCGATACCGCAAGCGCCAGCACGACTTACAACAACAAGTGCGAAATGTGGGACCTTTCCGATGGTATGTCCTTCAAATCCATGTTCAACAATGAAGTTGAAATTTGGCTGTATACCGACGGAACTTCCTATACGGCTTCTTTTGTGGCTCCTGGTTCCAAGATGGTGTGGTTCAAGAGTCCTTGGGGTAACAAGGTCTTGCCGCAGATGATTTTTGGTCAGGACACAATTCTGATGCGTTTTGTTCCGGATGACAAGTCCTCTTGCGGTTGGTTCTATGGAGCCATTTCTCCGGCGGCGATGAAGGCCAATCCGTTGAAGTCTGCTCATTTTGTTCGTAATCGTACGCCTTATATGAGTGTCCCTGCTGCAGGTACGTTGGATCTGTCTGATGCACTGGATGCTTTCGATACGGTTTATGTTGATGGCACTTCTGGTGACTTGACGCCCACCGCTGCGATGGGGACCTTGGGTTCCTGCTTTGATTCTACTCGTGTTCTTCATGTTTACCATCCCTGGCGCAATAATTCCACATTCAAGGATAGCTTGCTGTATATTAGCGTCGGCAGCAATATTGTGAATAACCCCACTGCCATGGAAAGGGATTCTTATCCTTTCTGGTTCAGTTATGAGTTTACTCCTGCCGTGGCAGCGTCTCAGGATTGGAAGTCTACGATGGCTGTGGTCAATTTCTACCGCCGTCAAAATGAATGGCCGCAGGTCACTTTCTTCTCTGAAGCTCAGCGCCCCCTGATTGCGTCTTTGTTCCCCCAGGGCGTGTACGAAGCCTGGATTCATACCCGCTCCAATGGGGCTTATGATGTGCTGTATTCACCCCTTGAACCGAAGGTGGTCCGTTTGATGAGCCCCTGGGACAATATGTCTCCGGCCATGATCGTGGCTGATGATACCGTGAAGATGGGTCCTATTGCTGCAAATGCCTATGATTCGACTCAGAGTGATACTTGTGGCTGGTACCAGGGTACCTATTTCAAGCATACCGATGACTGGTCTGTTCATTTTAAGCAGTCTTTCGGAATGGAGTACTACGCTCTTGAAGGTCTTATGGGTGAGGGTGGCGGAATGGGATCTGCCATTTCCCTGGATTCCATGATGGCCTTGTATGATACGGTTTGGGTTTACCCGTATCCGCTTTCTTCTAGCGCTCCGAAGTTCAGCGAGGTGTTCCCGGGACGTCTGGGGATTTGCCCCACCATGAAGATTTCGGCAATGCTTCTGGACTGGGCTGGTGAATCTTATGATGATGCCATCGATATTGACTTTGGCGGTATTTATGGCGGTAATGCCTATACGACAATTGTGCAGGGGACCAAGGAGTATAAGACTTGCGGTGGCCATGTTCTTGGCATGGTGCAGGAAACCCTCAGCCCCGATGGTTTGCCTCTTCGCGTGGATTCCCTGATTTTCCCCTGGGACCAGTGTTCTGCCGGTCGTGAAATTGACAAGTGGTTCATTCCGGAAGTGGTTGCTGTTGGCCCTGACGGCAAGGAATATACCAACGCCACCTGCCGCGATATTGATTTGAAACTGGATGCGGAAGGCTTCTGGCTGGCTGATGTGACGGAATCTCCTAACGGTTGTAACGATCCTATTAATCCTGGTTTCTATCCGTTAGACGATTTTGAATATCTGGATTCAGCCAAGACGATCAAGAACCCAAAATTTGACTGGGATGTTCAGGGCTGTAAACACAACTACAGCTTCTCCATGAAGATTTCTGCCCAGTTCAAGTATGTGAAGGGTCAGTATTTTGAATTCCGTGGTGATGATGATGTATGGGTCTTTATCAATAACCGTCTGGTGGTGGATATTGGCGGTTGCCATAGCCCCGTGGAAGGTGCAGTTGATCTTGATACTTTGGGCCTGGTTGAAGGTACGGAATATCCGTTCCAGATTTTCTTCTCGGAACGAAACGCAACGGGTTCCAACTTCAAGATGCGTACGTCCATCAATCTGCAGACCCAGAAGACTTACTTCCCGGTGCAGAAGTATAATCCCAATGGTATCATTGAATATGAACTGAAGCAGTTGCTGATTGATGAGTCCTTGAGCTGCGATGTTTCCAGCGTGACCAAGGTGGACACCGCCTATGCTCAGACAGTGTTTAAGTTGGTGGGCGGAAGGTTGCCTACAGAGGGCATTCTCCTGGAACCTGGCCTGAATTATGGTGGTATCTGGATTAGCGAGAACATGTCGGCATTCACTGTGGATACCACCGCGTTTGTGAATTCCCGCCTCCTGGATCCTGGTACTTATGTGTTGATCTGCTACCTGGCTTCGGATCAGTCACAGTATCAGATGATCACCTTTGTGGTGCCGGAATATCCCTTGCCGGATATCGCCTTCGTAGATGTCTTTACTCCTAGCGATAGCTTGTTGTTGCTGGATCCTGATGGTTTGACTCTTCGTGGTACGGTTCTTGGCGCTGATGGTGGCAAGAACGATACCCTTCTGGCGCATGTGACTTACCCTGATACGGTTCCTCTGAAAATTGTGCTCCTGTTTGGAAGTCGCCCCTGTGGCAATATGGATGAAGGCTCCAGTGTGAACTGCACCGTGAATTTGAATCTTTATACTAATGATCCTATTGGTTTCCTGGGTGTAGACAAGCAGCGCATTACCGAGATTTCTACAGATTCCCTGGGATATGCCCAGTTCTATGTGGTGGGTGATTCTGCCGTTAACGAAGGATCCTTTGTCATATATGGCAATGGCGTGGCCAATGAATTGATCTGGCGTAATATTCACTTCAAGGAACCTCCCGTACCTTTCGTAACCACTGCCCAGATGTTTGATGTTACAGGCGACGGTATTGTGGATAGTCTGGTGATTCCCTTTAGCAAGCCCTTCAAGGATGTGGTTCCCGATACCCTTTCCTGGAATTTTGGCGGAAGCACTTTCTACAATATCAACGGAATGGAAAATGTCTGGCCTCTGGTCCTTCTGGATTCTGTTGTTACTTTGTACAATCCGGAAGGCTTGAAACCCGACGTGTTTACTGGCGTTGCTGATAAAAAGTATGAGGGTACCTTGAGGTATCATTATACCTACATAGATGAAGATTCCGGCGATGAAGTTAAACTGGATATGAACACCTCCATTGAAGACAAGGTGGCTCCGGTTATCTTGAGTGCGGTTATCGAAAATCGATCCAGCGATATGAGCGTTGTGGTTATCAGCATGAGTGAAGGCTCTGATCACGCGGGTCTCAACACCAACGATCTCTTTGAATTCTACAGGGATTCCGCCTATTTCAATGATTCGCTCCTGATAACCGGTGTGGCTTTCAACAAGCAGGAAAATGTTGTTTCTGTATTCTTTAATAGAACTCCTCAAGGGACATTACCTGCCGTTGGTGATTATGTCCGTCTGACTCCCGGAACTCTCAAGGACCGTTCTGGAAACGCAGCCCACTTGAACAACCCCAGGGTTCGTATCGTGGGTGAACAGAGAACTGAACTTGCCGTACCCGGTGTGGTCACGATCAACGGTGAAACTCCCTGGCCTTATGAAGATCCTATTGTTCCCATTTCTGTACCTTCTAACAAGACTATCAAGGAGATTACGGATAGCCTAGGTTTGCCTGGTTTGTTGCTGGGATTCAACATTGGTGAATTGGCAACTACCATGATCATGAATTTGCCTTCTGGTGCAAACCGTGATTCTGCACTGGCTCTGGTTAGGATTGTCTGGGATGGTTATTACTTCTCCCATATCGGAAATTTTGTGAATGAAGCTCATGGAATAATTGCATGTAATGACAGAACTGTCTTCTACAATGCCGAAAATCCGGAAAAGTCCAACTGTTACGATAATCCTGGCAACATCTTCTTTGAATGGAATGCCCGTAGCGAAAAAGGACGCCTGGTAGGAACTGGTGCCTATATTACAAAGACCAAGGTGCGAATTTATTCAGGTAATGAGAAGGCCGGCGATACCGAGGATACATATACACTTGGTATTAAGCGTTCTAAATAAAAGTCTAACCTATAAAAGCGCGGAGTTCAGCTCCGCGCTTTTAATTTATTGAAATTCGTACAGGGTCCGTCTATAAAAGCGGCCTGTTAGTCGAGGGGATACTTGTCCTTGGCGGCATCCAGTTCGGCGCTCTTGAGTTCGTATTGGCTGTAGAGATCGTCGATCTTTTTCTTGACGTCGTCCATGTCCTTGGCGATGGCTGTAATGGCGGCACCGTCACCGGACTCGGAGGCGGCAACAAGCTTTGCTTCCAGTTCGCCTGAAAGTTCCTCGGCCTTGGCAATATCGTCTTCAATTTTGGCGATGGCTTTTTCTAGAGGTTTGATGACCTTGGAGCGTTCGGCGATGTAGTCGGCACGGGCCTTGCGGTCCATCTTTGCAGAAGGAACGTCGGACTTGGCTTGAACTGCATCCTTGGTGACATCGATGTTGGAAAGTTTTGCGTTTTCGCCATCCATTCCACCGGGTTTCTTTTCGGCGGCCCAACCTACCTTTTCGAGGAAGTCGGCGTAGGACCCTTCGAAGATTCGGCACTGGCCGCCATCGAAAACAACCAGACGGTTGGCGAAGGCGTGGAGCAATTCTTCGTCATGGGTTACCACCATGGCGGAACCTTCATAGTCTTCCAGGGCGTCGATAAGGCTTTCGATGGATTCCATGTCCAGATGGTTGGTGGGTTCGTCAAGAAGCAACAGGTTGCATTCCTCGGCGAGAATCTTGCCCAACAGCACGCGGCTGCGTTCACCACCGGAAAGGACCTTGATTTTTTTCAGGGCGTTGTCGCCGCTGAACATCATGAGGCCTGCGAGACCGCGGGCACGACTCTTCTGGGAAACTTCCTTGATGGCGGTGGCGATTTCTTCTTCCACCGTGTTGTCCAGATTGAGGCGGTTGATGTTTGTCTGGCCGAAGTAGTTAATCTGCAGGTTGGGATTGTGGCAGATTTCGCCAGAGGTAGGCTGCAGTTCCTTTGCGATCAGGTTCAGCAGGGTGGTTTTACCGCGACCGTTGGGGCCAATGATGGCAATGCGGTCGCCCTTGAAAACTTCGAATTCCAGGTCGGTTATGAGTTCGGGACCTTCACTGTATTTAAAGTGGAGGCTGTGAACCTGGAGCATACGCTTGCCGGGGAAGGGAGCCTCGGTAAAGCTGAAATCCAGATTGCGTTCGTGGGTCAGGCGCTCACCAGTGGCAAGCTTTGCGGCGGCCTTGATCTTGGACTGCACCATGGCAGCCTTGGCGGCCTTGTAACGGAAGCGTTCGATGAGCTGATCTAGCTGGGCCTTTTTCTTGGCCTCGTTTTCCTGGGTGCGCATGGCCACTTCTTCTTCTTCGGCGATGGTTTCGCGAAGCTTTTCTACAGTGCCCTTGACCTTGCGAATCTTGTGACGGTGAATGCCGATGGTGTGGGTGCAGACTTCATCCATGAAATGATGGTCATGGGTAATGAGCAACACTTCGCCCTTCCAGTTTCTGAGGAAGCGACTGAGCCAACGCATAGACACAATGTCCAGATAGTTGGTAGGTTCGTCAAGCAGAAGCATGTCGGGTTCGGAGGCCAGCACCTTTGCCAAGTTCAGACGGATCTGGAAACCGCCGGAAAGAAGCATTGGGTCCTTCTGCATGGATTCTTCATCGAAACCCAGACCGAAGAGAATTGCTTCCACCTTGTGTTCTTCAATCCAGCCGTCTTCATTGGGCTTCAGCACGCTGCAGGCTTCTTCATGAACCGTGGGCTTGGTAAAGTTGATGTGCTGCTGCAGATAGCCCAGCGTATACTTTTTAGGAATGTCGATGACGCCACCGTCCAGGCATTCCTGGCCAAGGATCATCTTGAAAAGGGTTGACTTACCGCAACCGTTTCTACCTACGAGACCGACGCGTTCGCGGGGGCCTACCAAAAAGCTTGCCTGGTCCAGAAGGACCTGCATGCCAAAAGACTTTGTAACGTTCTGTACTTGAATCACGAAGGCACAAGATAGAAAAATGCACCTAGCCCTTGTTCACCTTAATCCAAAGGCTTTAACCCATTTTCGCGATAGAACTGGATGTCTGCCATGACCTGGTCCACCCAACTTTTGATGAGGGGTGATTTTGTCCATTGGGCGTCGGTGTAGTTCATTCCCTGTTCTGGGTAAAAAGTGGCGATTGTATTTTCGAGACTAAGAACCTGTAGCTGTTTGCCCAACCTTTTGGCTCCCTCGAAAATCTGATTCAGTCCATCTATTTCGGGATCCTTTTTTTCAGTCGGATCATTGGCGTGGATAATGTGATCCTGTGCCTTATGGCCGCCCATGGCTAAAAGACCGTGGGTATCCTTGGGTCCCCTGAAGTTAAAGTCAAAGTTGGAAACGTGCCTGATCAAAGACATAAGAAGGGCGGGGTCAACCTGGTTTTCCTTGGCGGCTTCCATAACGGGGAGGGCTATAAGCTGTTCCTTGTTCCAGGGCGTGCCTTCATAGGATATCTGCAAGGTGTGGGTCGTAGACTCGTCGCTAAGTATGGCGACCTTGTAGCGGTTTCCCAGTTTCTTTTGCAGGAGCTTTTTTAGCTTGAAACCTCGATTCTTGAATTGCTTATATCCGCGAAGTTCAATTTGCAAGGTGTCGTCAAGTCGAACAAGAACTGGCTTTGTGGGCTTATCGACCACGTCTGCGTAGGTGTTTAGAATTAGCGGCAGAATATAGGACAACTCTGATTTTGGACGGCTCAGGTCGCAGGAAGAATTCAAGGTCAGATTTTCTGTAGAGGCAATCTTGTGGACCGCCTTTGCGGAGTATTCCATGAATACGGAATGGTCGTCGGTGGACTGGATTTCGGGAACCGGATGTACCTTGTAGGCGATGATGATTGCCGCTATGATGACTGTGGTGCAGATGATTACCCGCCTAAGGAGCTTTGCCCGGATCAATACCTTAAGCCAACTCCTGACTTTGGGGCTTTTCAGGAGGTAGGTGGCCAAAAAGGCAATGATGGCTGTCCACAGAACGATAAAGATCACCTTGTAAATATAGAGAAAAAGAAATTCTATCTTTAGGGTATGCTGAATCCGTTGAAGAATATCGTGGTCATTGGAGACCGTATTTTAATCAAGCCCCTTGAATCTGCCAACAAGACCGGAAGTGGCCTTTACCTGCCGCCCAGTGTCAAGGAACATGATGCGGTGCATACGGGATTGGTGGTGAAGGTTGGCCCGGGGTACCCGATTCCTGCCAGCCAGGATCCTGATGCCGTATTCCGCGGAGAATCCAGTGATAACGTGAATTACGTACCCCTCCAGGTGAAAGAAGGTGACGAGGCCCTGTACCTCCATGCCAGCGGTACGGAACTAGAAGTGAACGGCGAACGTTATGTAATCGTTTCCCAGAATGCGGTGATGCTGGTGGTACGCCCTGTCGTTCCTGACGACGTCTCGTCTATCGTATAAAAAAAAACGCGGCTCTAAGGCCGCGCTCCGTAAGTAAACCATTCAACAATGTTGTTGGCCCTAGGTGGCCGAAGTCTTGCCCAGGCTCTTGAAAAGTTCCAGGGTTTCCTTTAGCGTGTTGGCTGTAACGTTGTTTGCCTCGAAGATGGAACGGACTTCGCCCTGGATGGAATCAAACAGCTGCTTGTTGCAGAAAAGATTTTCTCGCAGGGCCTTGTTGGCCTGGTAAAGGTCCCTAAGAGCGAACAAATACTTTGTCTGCTTTTCGGTCTGGGCGACCGCTTCCTTCTTGTACTCTTCCAGTTTGACCTTCTTTTCGGCGGCAACTTGGGGGTCGTTTTCCTTGAGGATGTAGCTGGGCAGCGTGGCGAAGTCTTCGAACTTTGCGGTTGCCGAAAGGTTTCGTGACATGGAACTGCGGAGACCCACGTTCTTCACGGAGGAGTCGATGGAAATGGTGCAACTGGAAGTTCCATGGTAGTTGCAGCGGACGCGAGTTTCTACCTGTTTAAGTTCGTTAAACGGATTGAAATCCTCGTCGGATTCTACATAACGTAACGGAACGTACAAAGGGGTAGGTTCGCCGGCAATGGTAATGCGGTACGAAAGGCAAGGCTCGTTGTTGAACATCTTTGTTTCGTACAGGTTGTTGCTGCTGTGGAGCAAGGTCTTCACCTTGCTGTGCAAAGTCTTGGCGTCGTAAGGCTCATGAAGCATTTCGGGAATTTCGCTCATCATGACAGATTTTACGATACCGGGGAAATTTTCGGTAATGGTGCTGTTGGACGTTGCCTTGCCCCAGATCGGCATGCCCAGGAACAGAATGTCGGTAATGACGGTCTGCTTGCGTCCGTTAAAGAATGCGATGGCTCTGGCGATGTTGGCTAGGGCGAGCCACTTGCGGATCGGAACGTAGATGTCGCTCTGGTCGCAAAGTTCTGCCAGGTGGCTAATGACGCGCAATGTTTCGTGGCTCAGTTCTACCTTCTTGATTTCTTCGCACCACTGTTTGCGCTCTTCCTTGGAAACGGTCAATGCTTCAGGAATGGATACGTTCTCGAGACGGTCCAGGTTCTGTAGCAAATCGCAGAGGGCTGCCGGAGAAAGACTGTCGGGCAAAGAAATGGTCAGGGTTATCTGGTCCGCAATTTCGGCGCGGTTCAGCACGCTCTCGGGACGCTGGTCGCTGGAAATTGTCAGTGCGGCGCCCTTGCGGTTATGCAGGGCAATCTGGATGTTTTCCTTGGCCACGTCGTCGGCGGGATTGAAATCCTGGAAGGCGATAAAGTCGTACTTTTCCAGATCCTCGGGTAACTGCTGTGTATGGCGGTTAATCTTGAGGTGGTTGGATGCCTTGAATGTCTGGGCTAGACGATCGGTAAGCATGGTCTTTCCGGAACCGGCGCGGCCATAGATAAAGAAGGGTTCGCTAGTCACCGTAGCGAGAAATCCAAGCTGGATGCAGGTCTCCCTTTCGGGAATGCCGTTGTTCAGTGCCTGCAATAATTCCGAAATACGTTGAGTCAGTGTCATATTATCCTTCCTAGTGGTAAAAATATAACAACTGAAAAAACTCCTTTACACTGAAAAAGGGAAACAAACCTCTTTTTGAAAAAAATGCAGTTTGTCTGGGACTACGATCCCGCGAGCAACAGGTCTATATGGTGGATTGCAGAAAGGGAAACGCTAACTTTTTGGTAAACGGTAAAGACGTTGGGATGGTTCCGCATTTTTTCGTCGAGTCTACAAGCGTCTTTCTGCGTGATGATGATTGCGTCTTCGGGGAACTGCTCAAGAAGTGCCGCCAATTTTTTAGGGAAGCTGCGGTCATGATCTTTCAGGAGGCGGTTGTCCACCGTAGGAATCCCGAAGGAATCCAGGTCCTTTAAAAAACGTTTTGGGGAACCGATTCCGCACACGGCTCTTGCCCGGTGAAAACGCCCCAGGGATTGAGGAAGCGATTCGCCTTGAGCATTTGCGATGCGGTCTATGTGAAATTCAATGTGGTCTTCGCAAGAGAGGTTCAGTGTGCTTTCGCCTTGAGGGTGGTCCTCGGGAAGGCTTCGGCAGGGGCCTGCGGGCCATAGCTGCCCGATGCCGCCACCTTCAGAGGGAAGGTCTTCCTTCCACCGCAAGATAATGTTGACTGCCCCCGTAAGTCGGCTGTCTTCAAAGCCGTCGTCGCAGATGATGTATGCGGGCGGAGTCTTCCGCTGTAAAAGCTGCAGGACTGTGCGATGGCGGTTTCCTGTCCCGATGACCTCTATAAAATTAGACGTACCGGTCTGCTTACCCCCATCCCCTAGGGATTCAATTTCTTCGCGGAGCATCTGGATTTCGTCGTAGGCGTAGGAATGGCAGAGGATGGCGACGCCCTTGGTGTGGGGCCCGTTTTGTGGCTGTGACAATCGCTTGGCCAGCCAGAGGCAGAAGGGGGTCTTGCCGGCGCCGCCGGTGCGGTAACTGCCCACCACGATCAGCTTCGTGGAGCCCAGTTTTTTTGGGAGGGTGAGGTCGGGGCGCAGGGCAACTTTATGGTGTAGCAAATACGCCGCCCTATAACAGGCGGCGGCTATCTTAAGAAGGTTCCGTCGAACTGATTTCATTTTTCAGATTGACCTAAAAGCACCACATGTGCGCCCTACTGTCTACTTCCTACCACCTATACCCTATAGACAGTGTCTCTTTTGCTGCAGGAACAGGTCGGCCAGGACCAGGGCGGCCATGCTTTCGACAATCACCGGAGCGCGGACTGCCACGCAGGGGTCGTGACGGCCTTTGGCCAGAAGCTGACCGTTTTCGCCACCGCGGCCGGCCGTGTTCTGGTTCTGGCTGATGGTGGCGGTGGGCTTGAAGGCCACCTTGCAGTAAATGGGTTCGCCGTTGCTGATGCCACCCAGGGAACCGCCTGCGTTGTTGGTCTTGGTGTGGTAGTTGTGACCGTCGAAGAACAGTTCGTCGTTGTGTTCGCTGCCGTGCATGCGGGCGGCGGCAAAACCGCTACCGATCTCGAAACCCTTGCTGGCGGGAATGGAGAGCATGGCCTGGGCCAGCAGGGCATCCAGGCGGTCGAAAACCGGTTCGCCCAGGGCGACCGGCGGATTCTTGACCAGCAGGCAGACGGTTCCGCCTACGCTGTCGCATTTGGTGCGGGCGTCCATGACCACTTCTTCCATCTTGGCGCTGGCGGCGGGATCCGGGCAGCGGACGGGAGAGGCTTCGATCTGTTCCAGGGTCAGGGTGTTCAGGTCCAGGGGGCCGCAGTCCACTTCGCCGATGGAGTTGACCCAGGCGATGATTTCGGTTCCTGCCACCTGCTTCAAGAGCTTCTTGGCTACGGCGCCAGCGGCAACACGGCCGATGGTTTCGCGGGCGGAACTGCGTCCACCGCCGCGGTAGTCTCTAAAACCGTACTTCAGGTCGTAGCACAGGTCGGCGTGGCCCGGACGGTACCACTTCTGGATTTCGGCGTAGTCGTGGCTGCGCTGGTCTTCGTTAAAGACCGCGAAGGAAATGGGTGTACCCGTTGTTTTTCCTTCAAAAACGCCAGAAAGGATGCGAACCTGGTCCTTTTCGTCGCGGGGGGTGGTCATCTTGTTCTGACCGGGGCGACGGCGGTTCAGTTCGGCCTGGATGTCGGATTCGTCGAGGGGGAGTCCTGCAGGGCAACCGTCAAGGACGGAGCCTACGCCTGCGCCATGGGATTCACCCCAGGTCGTAACGGAAAAAATCTTACCAAATGTGCTAGACATGCTCAAAATATAGCTAAAACACGTTTTTACACAAAAAAAATTGTCAATGGGGGTGCAATCTAACAAAAGTTTACTATCTTTTACATTGGTTTTTAGGAGACCGCCGTGCAACGTATCGTATATTTCATTGTGATATTGACAACACTTCTGTCTACAGGAGTGTTTGCTCAGCATGGTAACGATTTCGCCGGTATCCCCTTTGGATCTTCCCGTGAAGAAGTCATTGAAGAAGTGATGAAGATGGGTTATGAACCTTTTGGTCAGCGTGCTGCAGGTGATCATATCGTTATCCCCGTCTACAACTTCGGCGAACTTCCGGTGCAGGTCGACTTCATTTTCAATAAGAACGACAAGTTCTATTCCTTTGAAATTCGGACTGGTCGTGTTGAACGTGCCCGGCTGAGTAAGTCCTTCGAGGCTGCAGGTTACATGTCTGACCAGTTCACCTTGAAGTATGGCAAGTCCAGTGGCGCTCCCACCATCGATGAAACTTCTACCCTCAAGGAAAACTACCGCAACATGTTCCAGCAGTGGTTCTCCGTGAAGACTCTCGATGTAGACGTTTCCATTATTCAGAAGGACGGGCGCTACTTTGTTCTCGGTACCGTTGTCCATCGTAAGCTTGCCACCGAAAAGAAGGCTCGTGGTGAAACGAAGACTGAAAAGACGACTATCGAACGTCCGGTGTTCTAATAAGCAAGAATTCGAACCGCTGATTTTTGAAGAAGCTCCGCAAAGATGCGGGGCTCTTTTTTTTGTATATGTAAATCAACTGCTAGACGGATGGAATCCTTTTGGGGAGTTCTGTTTCGGGCTGGCAGTTGATTCTTGTAATAATTAAAAAAAAGTACATCAAAGGTCTTGACAACTAATTGTAATTGATTTAAATTTGTAATGATTACAAATAATGATGGTGCAGAAAGGTTTGCAACGGATCTTCCGGATGGTGAATCTAATATGCAGAACCCAATTAACCCGCGCGATGGTTTTATGGCAATAGGCATTGCGCACATCCCGGCAAGGGCCGAAGGAGAATCATATGAAGGTTTGGAAGTGCAAGGTTTGCGGATACATCCACATGGGTGAAGAAGCTCCGGAAGTATGCCCCCTCTGCAAGGCTAAGAAGGCCGCTTTCGTTTGCGAAGGCGAATCTGCAGCAACTGCCGCCTCTAACGGCGCAAAGGTCGTAAAGACTGTTTTCGCTGACGAACACAAGGTGGGTATCGCCCAGGGTCTGGATCCCGAAGTGGTGCAGGGTCTTCGCGAAAACTTTAACGGTGAATGCTGCGAAGTGGGTATGTACCTTGCCATGAGCCGTCAGGCTGATCGCGAAGGCTACCCCGAAGTGGCTGAAGCCTACAAGCGCATCGCTTTCGAAGAAGCCGAACACGCCGCAAAGTTTGCTGAACTCCTTGGTGAAGTGGTTCACGCCGACACCAAGATGAACCTCCAGCTCCGCGTTGCTGCAGAAGCCGGCGCAACCGAAGGCAAGCTGGCTCTCGCCAAGCGCGCCAAGGAACTGAACTACGACGCTATCCACGACACCGTCCACGAAATGTGCAAGGACGAGGCACGTCACGGTGGCGCTTTCGAAGGTCTCCTGAACCGTTATTTCAGCAAGTAACTAGGGTCGCGGCGGATGCCGCAATGACTTTAGCGTGAGGATTTATGAAGCAGACTGCAGATATTCTGACTAGCAAAGGCATTCGCCCCTCTGTGCAGCGGGTGACTGTGCTTCATTACCTGCGGGGCGTAAAGACTCACCCTACAGTTGATACCATCTATCAGGACTTGTTGCCTGAAAACCCTTCGCTGTCCCGCACTACGGTGTACAATACGCTGCAGTTGCTTAGCGATAATGGGCTGGTGCTTACTCTTGACTTTGGCGAGGGCTACCTGCGTTACGACGCCGACTGCAGCCCCCATTGCCATTTCAAGTGCAAGTGCTGCGGCAATGTCTTTGACCTGATGTCGCCTCCGCCGGACTGTTCGACCATGCTGCCCCAGGGCTTTAACCTGAGTGCGGTGCAGTTGAGCCTGTTCGGTACCTGCCCGAAGTGTTCAGGGCACTAGGCCATGCGCGGAATCAAGTGAACTTGTTCTCTATAAGTAAAGAAGGCCCCGGTTCCTACCGGGGTCTTTCTTTTTTTTAAAGGTATGCGGGACAGGCCTGCTAACCTATATATAATTAAGCCTTGAACTTGTCCAGGGCTTCGTTGGAGCCGATGACCAGGAGCACGTCGTTTTCCTTGAGGGGGTAGTCGGCGATGTTACCGATCTTGGGAGTGGGTTCCAGGGGGTCGCGGATGGCAATCACCTGGATGCCGTACTTGTGGGTGAGGCTCAAGTCCTTGAGGGTCTTACCCCAGAAGGATTCGGGGCAGGCGATTTCCACGATGGAGAAACCTTCCATGAAGGGCAGGTAGTCCAGCATGTTGGGGCGGTTGAGACGTTCGGCCAGGGAAATGGCCATGTCGCGTTCCGGGTGGAAAATGTCGGCGACGCCCAGCTTTTCGAGAATGGTGGTGTGGGCGGGGCTACTGGACTTGGCGATAATGTGCTTGACGCCCAGTTCGCGGAGGTTCAGGACGGTGAGGAGGGAGGCCTGGAGGTCTTCGCCGATACAGCAGATGACGCTGTCCACCTTGGCGAGGGGCAGGGACTGGAGCTGCTTTTTGCGGGTGCCGTCGGCAACAACTGCCTGGGCCACCTGGTTAGAGATGTCCTGGATCTTTTCGGGGCTGGGGTCCACAACCATCACATCGTGACCGAGTGCAGTCAGGTGACGGGCCAGGAAATAGCCGGTGTTACCCAGGCCGATAACTACAAATTGTTTAGAAGCCATGTGGGCAAAAATAGCAAATAGAGGAAAGGTTAAAGCGTAAAGGTGACGTTTAAAGGTGCATCCAGTCTCTTTATCCTTTAACCTTTAGGCTTTCCGCTGATTAGCCGACCATAATGTCTTCTTCGGCGTACCACATGCCGTCTTCCTGCTTCTTCGCCACGGCGGAAATCAGGAACAGGGGGCCCATGCGGCCTACGAACATGACCGTGCAGACCACGATCTTGCCGGGGATGGACAGGTCGGGGGTGAGTCCCATGGAAAGTCCGCAGGTGCTGTAGGCGCTGACCACTTCGAAGAATACCTTCAGGAAGGAGCCTTGGGCGTTGGAGGTGCCGGCGGCTTCGGTTTCCAGGAGGACCAGGGTGGCGACTACGATAACTACGATGGCCACGACGAAGATTCGGACGGCCTTATCGACGGTGGTTTCGGGAATGGTGCGGCCCAGAATCTGGGTCTTTTTGCGGCCCAGCAGTCGGTTGAAGCCCAGGAGGGCGATCACGGCCGTGGTGGTGGTCTTGATACCGCCGCCGCAGCTACCGGGGTTTGCGCCGATCAGCATGATAATCACGAAGAAGAACAGGGAGCCGACGCTGAGGCTTGGGACGTCGATGGAGTTGAGACCTGCGGTTCGGCTGGTAAAGGCCATGAAGATGCTGGTTTCAAGTTTCTGCCCGAAACTCAGGTCCGAGAAGACGTTGCCCCATTCGCTGAAGATAAAGAAGGCGATACTGACGGTAACGATAATGAGGGTAAAGCTGATGGCGATACGGCTATGGAGCGAGATTTTTCGAAAGGCTCGCTTCTTGAAGTCGTACATGTACTGGATTTCGGTAATGGCCAGGAAGCCGAAACCGCCGGCCAGGGCCAGGATGCAGGTGGTGATGTTCACGATGGGATTCAGCTGGAAACGGACCAGGGAATCGGGGAACAGGGTGAAGCCTACGTTACAGAAGGAACTGATGGCCTGGAAGATGCTTCCGAAAATGCGGTCGTAGAGGCTGTACTGCACCAGGGCTTCTTCGGTAAACTGGGTGAAGTAGAAGATGGCGCCGATGCCTTCCAGGATGAAGGTAAAGGGGAGGACTGCCTTCAGGATCTTCTGGGCGTCCACGTTACCTTCCTGGGTGTAGTTGGCCAGTAGGGCGGACTGGTGGTTGAATCCCGGATGCATACCTGCCAGGAGGATGATCACCGTAGAAATTGTCATGATTCCGAGACCGCCTGCTTGCATGAGGAGGACCAGGATCCAGTTGCCGATGGGGCTGAAGCTTGCGCTGATATCAATAGTAGAAAGCCCGGTGACGCAAACGGCGGAGGTTGCCGTAAAGAAGGCGTCCAGAACGCCGATGGGTTCGCGCTGGGCGAAGGGCATGGAGAGAAGGAAGGCCCCCAAGGTAATGAGGGAGAGGTAACCCGACACGATCATCAAGATGGGGTTTCCGTTTTTCTTCTTCTTTTCAAAGGCCTTTTCGAGATAGTCGAAGGCTTGGTACCTAGAATGTAACATGGGGACAAAGATAGTAATTTGGGGGAGGGTGTCGAGCCTTGCCGAGGGGGGGGGACGTTTTCTAAATTGCGCGCCGTTATGAAGAATTTGCGCGCTATTTTGATGCCGATTGCCATTATTCTTGGCATTTTGTTGCCTCAGGCCAGCGTTCTTGCGCCGACCCTCCCTTTCCAGATTGGAACCATGATGCTGTTGACCTTCATCGGCAAGGTCCCGCCCCAGGAACATGGTTATACCTTCAAGATCGAGGTTCGCGCCTTTATCGCCAGCATGCTGCTGTTGGCTCTGTTGTGGATTAGCGTAGAAGTTTTCGGCCTGCCCCGTGACGTTCTTCTGGGTGGCGCCATCATTTGCCTTTGCCCGCCGGCCAATGCGGCTCCTGCCATGGCCAAGATGCTGGGCGGAAACCCGGTGCTGGCTTTGAAGATCTTTTTAAGTGGGCACTTGATCGCCTGCTTCAGCATCCCTATTATATATGGTTACCTGACCGGTTCCGAGGCGGGTTTTGCTGAAATCGCCCTCCGAATTTTCAATTCTATCCAGCCGATTATTTCTATCCCGTTGGCCTTGGCTCTTGGGGTCCGCTCCTTCTACCCGGAAATTGCCGACAAGGTGGCGAAATTCTCCAAGTACACCATCTTCATCTGGACTTTCAGCGTCTTCGTGATTCTGGCCAAGGCTAGCCGCGATGTTCGCGAAATGGGTTTTGCCGATCTGTGGAATAGCGGCACCTTGCCCCTGCTTGCCGTTGTGGCGTTGGTCCTTTGCATTTTGCAGTTTGTGCTGGGCTGGTTCTGCGACAAGAAGCACCCCATCGAAAGTTCCCAGAGCATGGGCCAGAAGAATACCACTCTGGTCATCTGGATCGCAAGTCTCTATGCCGGCCCCGTAGCCGCCATCGCTCCCACCTGCTATGTGGTGTGGCAGAACCTGGTGCTTAGCTACATGAGCGCCCGAGTCAAGCCGAAGAAGTAGTATCTTTTGAATATGACTCACAGGGAACTCGTCAAGAAACTTTTTGAAAATCAGGATTTGAAGTACAAGGATTTCCACCTGCCCTTGGTGCCGGGGATTTCCAGCGATTCCCTTATCGGGGTGAGGGTCCCTATACTGCGAAAGCTGGCCAAAGAATTTTTTGGTACTGCTAAAACTTCGGGCAAGTCGCAGGCTGGGACCGCGCGGACCGTTGGTGGGTCCGTCGCGAAGTCCGCGGGCAGTTCCATTGCGCCGGATGTGGCCGAGTTCATGGACGCGCTTCCCCACAAGTACTTCGAGGAAAACCATATCCATTCCATGCTGCTGGAGCATATCAAGGATTTTGACGAGTGCCTTGCCCGCACGGAACAGTTTTTGCCTTACATTGACAACTGGGCCATTTGCGATGGGAAAAAGCCCCGCGCCCTGCTGAAGGATGTTCCGCAATTCCTGAAGCGTATTCAGGCGTGGGTCAAGTCGGACCATCCTTATGTGGTGCGGTTCGGCATCAACATGCTGATGGACTTGTTCCTGGATGACCGTTACGACCCGAAGTTTTTGAAGTGGGTGGCCGCTGTGGATACGGCCAAGTTCAGGTCGCTGCCAAGTGGCTCACCTAATGGGTCGGCTGCGGTGATGGCGCCGAACCCGAGGGTGGCTGCTGCAACTCCCGCAGGCGTTACGCTTGCGAATCCCGAATACTACGTGCAGATGGAAGTGGCCTGGTTTTTCGCTACCGCCCTTGCAAAACAGTGGGACGACGCTGTGCCTTATATTGAAAAGCGAAAACTAGACCCGTGGACTCACAACAAGGCCATTCAGAAATCTATCGAAAGCTTCCGCGTGACCGACGAACATAAGGCCTATTTGCGGACGCAGAAGGTTTAAATTGCTGTGGTTGGATGTTGAACGGAAGGTGTTTTTGCGAAATTGGGTTACTAAATGAGCTTTTTGACGATGTTTAGTAACCTTGATTTTGTATAAACTAATTAAAAATTTGGATTTTGCTAAAAAACGGGGTTACTAGTCAAGTTTTTTATGGTCTTTTAGTAACCTGAATTCAAAAATGAAAACGCCTGATAATGGAAATTGACTAAAAACATTACATATAAACTAAAAATAAGGTCACTAAAAGTCTTAATCAGCGGGTTTTAGTAACCTATTTTGGAATTTTTTGTCTTTCCCGGAACAACTAATAGGTGTTTAGCCCTTTGTTGAACTACATTTGAGAATCATGCCCTCCAATCTGCAGTCAAGAATCCTTCATCTGCCGGCATCGACGGCCAACAACCGGATGCGTAAACGTAAATTTCCGCCAAGTCCGCATCGAGCATCACCTTTACCCCGCGGATGGTATATATCCGCGACTTGAGCAAATCCTCGTCTATCAGGGAAAATCTGGGCTTTTTCGGCGCGACGGCCTCGGCCGCACTGGCCGCACCAGTTTGTCAATAGGCCCGCGCGATATTCTGAAAATTATTTTGGTGGGGGAAGTCTCCCCCTCGCTCCAACCGCCTTCGGCGTTTTTCGCTACCCCTTCTAGCGGGGACACCCCGCAACGCCCCGACTGCAAAAATAAACGAGATTTGCCTCGGAAACCTTGAAATTGCCATCTTTTGTCTTCAAAAAGGGTATATTTCCCTTGTATGTCAATCAAGTTCATTTCTCCTAAAAAGTCCGTCAATTCCGCGTTCCTCAAGCTCCCTGTTTCCGTCGAAAAGATGGAGGATTTCAAGCTTTCGCTCAAGAATCTTTATAGCAAGCGGAACGCAGCGCAGGACGAAGAATACCACAAGGGCGAAATCTGGAATTTTTTACGCAAGATTTTTGAATCTGATTATTCGGTGCAGGTCAACCGCCCGATAGACCTTGCAATTTTTAACGGGAATACGGCAAGTGCAAAGCCGGCGGTGATTATCGAAGCGAAGTCGCCGACGAATGTTGCGGAAATGTTTTCGGCGGAGCACCCGAACGTAAAATCGTTGCAGGAACTCGTCTATTACTTTATGCTGGAATACGTGCAATCGGGCAATCACGAAATCAAGTGGCTCGCCATCACGAATTTTGACGAATGGTATTTCTTCGACGTAAAAGACTTTATCCGCTATTTTGGGAACAAGACGAAACCGATATACGATCAGTTCCTAAAATTCAAGGCGAATCAGATGAGCGGCAACAAGACCTCCGATTTCTACAACGAAATCGCGAAACCCGCCATCGACGACTTCCTCGCCTCCTGCGACATCAACGTCGTGCATTTCAGCCTTGCAGATGCTTGCAAGAACGTCATTGCGAGTCCCGGATCAAAGTCCGGGATAAACTCCACGAAGCAATCTAATGCAGCGTGTCATCCTGAGCGGAGCGTAAGCGGAGTCGAAGGATCTAAAAAGCTCCTCCCCCTTTACAAATTCCTCTCCCCGGAAACTCTCCTTGCCAAGCCTTTCGCAAACGACAGCAACAGCCTTGACCGCAATTTTTATGCGGAACTCTTGCACATCATCGGCCTCGAAGAAGTAAAAGAAGAAAAGGGCGGCAAGAAAGTCATCCGACGCAAGAACCCCGCAAATCGCGACAAGGCGAGCCTCCTCGAAAGTGCCATCTACCAGCTTGAAGACGATTTCCCGAACAAGGAAGAATGCGAGGCGATGGCACTCCGTCTCTGCATCACATGGGTGAACCGCCTGCTGTTCCTGAAACTTGTCGAATCGCAAATCCTCATGTATCAAAAGGGCGATGCATCCTACCGGTTCATGAGTACAGACAAAATAGCGAACTTCGACGAACTGAATATTTTCTTTTTCAAGGTACTCGGCAAGAAAATCGAGGATCGCGACGAAGACGTGCTCAAGCGTTACCCGAACGTCCCTTACCTGAACAGTTCACTGTTTGAACCGACCGAAGACGAAAAGCACCTGAAAATCCGCGGCATTCCCGATGCCCAGATGGAAATTTGGGGCAAGACCGTTTTGAAGGACGAACGCGGCAAACGTGCGAAAGGCTCTCTCCCGAATCTGGATTACATCTTCAAGTTTCTCGATGCGTATAACTTTGCAAGCGATGCCCAAGGCGGTGTGACCTCTACGAGCAAGACGCTCATCAACGCGTCTGTTCTCGGACTCATCTTCGAAAAAATCAACGGTTACAAAGATGGCAGTTTCTTTACGCCGGGGTTCATCACCGACTATATGGCCCGCGATGTGCTGGAACGGACCGTGGTGCAGAAGTTCAACGAGAAAAAGTCCTGGAAATGCGAAAATTTGGAAGATGTCTCGGACAAGATTGAGGACATTTCAGAAGCGAACGAAATTGTTGATGATATCCGCGTTGCCGATGTCGCCGTGGGCTCTGGGCATTTCTTGGTGTCGGCCCTTAATCGCCTGCTTGCAATCAAATCGGAATTGAACATTTTGTGCGATGCAGACGGCAAACGCATCAAACGTCGCGATCTGATTTTGAAAGTTGATAACGACGAACTTTCTGTTGTTGATGACGAGGGCGAACCGTTTGAATACAAGCCCGGCAACGAAGAAAGCCAGCGGTATCAAGAAGCCTTGTTCAACGAGAAACGTCGCATTATCGAGAATTGCCTTTTCGGCGTTGACCTGAACCCCAATAGCGTGAACATCTGCCGTTTGCGCCTTTGGATTGAACTTTTGAAGAACGCCTACTACACCAAGGAAAGTGACTACAAGCAACTCCAGACGCTCCCCTAACATCGACATCAATATCAAAGTCGGCGATTCGTTACTGAGCAAATACCCCGTGCAGAACGGGCATGTCGTTTTGGACTTTTTGCAGAAAGAAGACAAGGCCGACAAGAAAAACGGACTCGCCGCGAAACTCAAGGAATACAGGAAAAACGTTCAGGATTACAAGGCGGGCGGAACGAGCTACAACAAGCAAAAGCTTCGCCTGAACATTGCTGGTCTCAAGTCGCAACTCAAGGAGCCGCCCAGCATCGACCTCTTCGGAAACGTAGTCAAGAACAACGATATTGATTTTTCCAACTCGCTTGAATGGATGTTCGAATTCCCAGAAATCCTCGACGACGAAGGCCGCTTTACAGGCTTCGACGCCATCATCGGAAACCCGCCGTATGTGCAGCTCCAGAGCATGGGCGAGATGAGCGACGTTTACAGCAAACGGGATTACAGTTGCTACAACAAATCCGCAGACCTTTACTGCCTCTTTGTGGAACGCGCCTACAGCCTGCTGAAAAAGAACGGATATTTTTCGTTCATCATGCCGAACAAGTGGATGCTTGTGGATTACGGCAAGGAACTGCGAGAGTTTATGAGCCAGACCTCACTCAAGAAAATTCTCAACTTTGGCGATGTCCAGTTCTTTGCCGATGCGACCATTTACGTGTGCATATTCGTATCGCAAAAGTCCGGCGACAAGATGCCTGTTTTGGCGTGCTCGCTGAACAGCAAGAACTATCACGGCGAATTCGAAAAAGAAGTCTTGGCGGCGACATTCGAGTTCCCGGCAGAAAATTTCGGTGCAAGCGAATGGAGCATCCGCAACAAACTCCACGATTCTGTATTGCAGAAAATGAACGTCGGAACGGCTCTGAAAGATATGCCGATTTCCATTAATTACGGCATCAAGACCGGCTTCAACGACGCGTTCTTTATTGACGGAAAGACGAGAGAAAAACTCATTGCCGAAGACCCCAATAGCGAAGATCTCATAAAGCCCCTGCTCCGCGGCCGAGACATTAATGTATGGGTGACGGAAAGCGATCAGTATCTAATCAATCCGCATAACGGAATAAAAGAAAGGAACATTGCGCCCATCAATATTGATGAATATCCTGCAATAAAAAAGCATCTTGATCAATTTATAGATAAGCTGGTTAAACGTGGGGATAAAGGCGATACGCCATACAATCTACGTAATTGCGCTTATTTGGAAGAATTTGCCAAACCGAAAATCATGTATCCGAACATGACATCGGTATTCCCGTTTACCTACGACGAAACCGGCTCTTTCGGCAACGACAAATCTTTTATCATTACGGAAAAGGACAATTCGCAGAATTTGCCAAAGGGAACGGAAAACGTCATTGCGAGCGAAGCGAAGCAATCCAATGCGGAATGTCACCCTGGAGCCGAAGGCGATAGGGCCCACTTACTAAAAGCCCTCCTCGCCATATTCAATTCCAACCTCGTCAAACTCTGGATATGGTATAACTGCCCCGAACTCATGGGCGGCACCCGTGAAATCCGCAAAGTCTATTTCGAAAACTTCCGCATCCCCCTAAATAACACGGAACTCCTACACCAACTCGCCACCCTCGCCGACCAAATCATCGCCGCTAAAAAGCAAGCTTCGTGTCATCCTGAGCGGAGCGCGAGCGAAGTCGAAGGATCCAGTGAGGTAAGTGACGAAGCAATCCAAAGGAATATCGCCACCCTCGAAACACAAGTCAACACCCTCGTCTATCAACTCTACGGCATTACCGATGCCGAAGAAATTGACGCCGTGGAGAAGAGGTGAAATTAAAATTTTAGTTAGAAATAAAGGACAAATATGAAAAAAATATCTGCAACTGAAAAGCAGAAGGAACTTGTTTTTACCATAATTCAAGATTTCTTGAAAAATCCTCCTGTTGTAATATGGGGCTCTGGCGCAACAGCGGGATTTGGTATGCCTGGGATGGGGGCTTTAAATGATTGTTTAAAGAATAAAATGAAGGATTTTGATGGTTCATTAAATGATTTAGAAACGGAACTTGGTAATCCCAAATATGAATCGCAAATGCCTCTGATTAGATCAATAATATGGAATGAAATAAAGGAAAATGATGAAAAAGTACTTGAAAAACTTTTGAAATGTCAAGATGATTTTCTTGGAATAAAGGAAATGATAGAGGTTTTTTCTAAACCATATCCCAAAAACTTAAATATAATAACGACGAATTATGACCGCGTTTTAGAACATTCAATGTCTTATTTTGATATTAGTTATACGGATGGATTTTCTGGTCAGAATATGTCTATTTTTAATGAAAATTTATTTAAAGAAAAAAGTTCAACTGTTAAATTAGTTAAAGTTCATGGTTCTTTGAATTGGTTTGATGTCAATGGAAAAATCCGATATTCTTCTCAAGAGATTACGGATGCTCATAAGATTATTCCTCCAGGCAAAAAGAAATACGAAGAAGCTTATAAAACGCCATACCGAGAATTAATCCAACAATCTGATCAATTTATAAAAAACGGGAAAAGTTTTTTTGTTGTGGGATTTGGTTTTAACGATTCTCACCTTACTACCGAAATTTGCAATCAGGTGTCGAATGGCATTCCTATTGTTCTTGTGTCAAAAAAAATAACTGATGAAGCAAAAAAAGAATTAAAAAATGCGCATAAATATGTTTTTATAGAAGAGTCTAGTAAAAAGAGTTGCACTCGTTTTTACTATAAAAAAAGCCAAAAGGAAAAGGAAGAAACTTGTGATATTCCGGGTGATTTTTGGACGTTAAAAGATTTTATGGAAAATATTCTTAAAGGAGATGAATGAAAATGAGCGAAAAGATTGATGTCATTGGCAAGGTTCAAAGCGTAGATACCGGAAATGTGACAATTATTGTTGAAAAGGAGGATCTCTTAAACAGTGTCCAAATCAATCAAATTGTGACAATTGATTCTACAAAAGTAAATGAACAAATTATTGGTTTAATTACAAAAATAATGCGAAAAGCCTCAACTGACAAAATAGACGAAGGCGATGTTGAGATTCCTATTGAAAATGTGATAAAAGTTGTTCTGGTTGGAACCCTTATTGAAAGATCTGGCACTGAAAAAAATATTTTTAAAAGAACGTTAAATACTGTTCCTAGCATAAATGCGGAATGTCATCTTCTTCAAGATGAAAAACTTTCCAAGTTTATGAATATCATATCGTCAAATAGCCCAAATCCTCTTACTATAGGAAAATACACGATTTCTGAGGGCTCAAATGCCAATCTAGATGGAAATAAATTTTTTCAACGTCATGCCGTAATTGTTGGAGGTACTGGTTCGGGTAAGTCTTGGACTGTTGCAAATGTTCTTGAAAAAGCTTCTAAATTAGAGTCCATAAATTGTATAGTTTTTGATTTACATGGGGAATATGAGCCGTTAAAAGGTTTCGGAAATGTTTCTTTATTGCGAATAGCGGGCCCTTCAGATAGTGCGTCTGATGACAATGCTTTATTTTTGCCGTATTGGCTTTTGTCATATGAAGAAATGGAAGCTTTGTTGCTTGACAGAAGTGATTCTAATGCACCCAATCAAGCTCGCACTCTGTTTGATCTAATTATAACTGAAAAAAAGAAAACTTTGGAAACTGTAAAGGATTCTGATGTCCTGAATAATTTTACGATAGAAAGCCCTATTCCATATTCGATTGAAGATGTTTTAGAATATTTGAGAAAAAAAGATGATGAAATGGTTCCTGGTGCACGAACAGGAACTGAAAAACAGGGACCTCTTAATGGAAAGCTTACTCGTTTTATTCAGCGATTGGAAAGTAAACGAAGTGATAAACGCTTGAATTTTATTTTTAGTTCAGAAACTGAATTGATGGACTATGATTGGTTTGAAAAATTAATAAATAAACTGCTTGATTTTGGCAATAAAAATGGTTTGAAAATTATTGATTTTTCAGAAGTTCCATCGGACATTCTTCCTTTGATAACGGGGCTTGTTGGTAGATTGGTTTTCTCTATTCAACAATGGATGAATGCAGATTTACGGCATCCAGTAGCCTTATTCTGCGATGAGGCTCATTTGTATATTCCGGAAAAGGCCGATGGAGGCATGGAAGAAAAAGGCTTGCATAGTTTTGAAAGAATTGCCAAAGAAGGGCGTAAATATGGCGTGTCTTTGGTTGTGATTAGTCAGAGGCCATCAGATGTAAATAAAACCGTTTTAAGTCAATGTGGTAATTTCATTGCGATGAGATTGACGAACCCCGATGATCAAAACGTTATTAAGCGTCTCTTTCCAGATAATCTAGGTGATTTTTCTGAAATGTTGCCTATCTTGGATGTGGGCGAATGCTTGATTGTCGGTGATGCTTCCTTGTTGCCAACAAGGGTTATTGTTGAAGAACCTTCTATCCATCCAAATAGCGCAACAATCGATTTTTGGGATGAATGGAGTAAGAAGAAGACTGTAAACGGAATTGCCGACGCTGTTAAGGCTTTGAGAATGCAACATAAATGATTTTTATGAGGTTGATTTATGAGCTTTAGTATTAATTGCTTAGAAATTACAGCAACAAAAAAAGGCTCTTCATCAACATGTGTGGGTGGCTTCGCCACCCTTTTTTGTTGACTTTCGCCTAAATTAAACAAAAAATGGGCTATTTTCTAAAATTTAATCGCCAAAAAAAACAGAAGAAAAAGCCCATGTCAAAATTATACAAATCCAT
>NZ_FRAX01000027.1 GCF_900142465.1 Fibrobacter sp. UWH6 | reverse complement strand
ATAGCAGCGGTCAGAGTGGTCTTACCGTGGTCAACGTGGCCGATGGTGCCGATGTTGCAGTGCGGCTTACTTCTGTCAAAATGTTCTTTTGCCATGATTCTATCTCCATTTAGTGAGAGCCCAGATCGGGAGTCGGACCCGAGACCTCTTCCTTACCAAGGAAGTGCTCTACCACTGAGCTACCTGGGCATACAAGCCGCATGGAACAATCCATGCTCCATGCGGCTATCTTTTTCATAGTGGGCCGTCGTGGTTTCGAACCACGGTAGGCGTAAGCCAACGGATTTACAGTCCGTCCCCTTTAACCACTCGGGCAACGACCCATATGTCGAGCCAAAGATAGGAATCGAACCTACGACCGGCTGATTACAAATCAGCTGCTCTACCAGCTGAGCTACTTTGGCATTCTTTCATCCGTACTAGGGATGTTAGAGTGAGCCAAATTTAACAAGAATATTGACACTTGTCAACGAAAAACGCGCATTTTTCTAAAAAAAATTAATTTTTTCATGAAAATTTCAAAAAAAGTAGCGAAAAGATTGTTAATAAACTGTGAATACGCTATTTCCCTGTCAATAAAGGAGTTAGACGACACCTTCACTCCGGCATAAAAAAAAGAAGTGGCCCTATTTTTCAATAGGACCACCCCCTCCTAACCATTTCGATTTTAATTGAGTACCACCGCAAAAGCGAAATCGATCTTTACTGAAGGACCTCCTTCACCCAATTAATCTTGCTAATGTTGAAGGAGCCCTCCGAATCCTTATCGCTTTCAAACACAAAGTAGATCGACTCTGCCACGCTACCATTCATACGGCTATAAACAGAACACCTTTCCCGCATTTCTTCAGACGCGCGAAGCTTGAGAGCGAACTCATCGTCATCACCGAAATCAATAACAATCTTCAACGCCGCCGAGGATGAATACTCTACACAGAGCTTCGTTTGCACTTCATCTTGCGAAGAAAAATTCAGGCCTTCTATACTAAACCCAATCCCAACGCGCGGTTTTTCCCCTGAGGAGTCCGTTTTCAAGCGGAATTTGCCACAGATTCCCTGGCAATGATCGATAACCGGATTTAGCAGCGTTTCTTCCGTGGAACCAAGAGATACGGGCCACGAAATTTCAGCGATACCGCCCTCGCCAGCTTCTTCAAAATAACGCCAGACCCCCGCGGAACCCGACTGCTCCGCGCCAGAAACCGCCACTCGGTATTGTTTTGCAGAAGCGCTCCACGCCAAAAGAGTGTTCGCATTCAAGGAATCAAATCTACCATCAGCTTCCTCCGTTACACCAGCGGATTTATCAGAAGAGCATGCGGTAAACACGTTCATGGCAGCAAAAGCGACCAACGACAACTTGGTTATTTTTTTCATAGGATCCTCCTAACCTTTTTCAGTGAAATCTTCATTATTCTTTTTCAACTTTTGCGACATGGGAAACAGCTGCATATTCAAGCGGTAAACCCGATCCACGTTCTTACCTGAAGAAACGATAGACATGATGCGACGCCTGCACTCCGCAAGTTCAGCAACAATTCGCCCGTAATCTTCTTCCGAAACTCCCATGGTAAGTCCCGTAAACTTGCGTTCGTCCTGAGGGACATTCTCAATGGATTCCAAGGCAAAGGTGCCCATCTGTTTGTGCATGTTCCGAACGGCCAGAGGAACAAAGTCGGCAGAACCCGAAGAAAGGATCTTTTCAGCAAGCCTGTATCTTCCATTTTTGTCTTTTTTCAAAAGTCTAGCATTCGTCAAAAATTCCAACGCGTCCGATACTTCCGTCAAAGAAATCGGCCTGCAGCAGGCATCCGCAATATCCTGCAAACTGGCGCCAGGCATAGCGACAGCCAATTCACGAATGACGGGGTATTTCCAGGAATTGAAATACGTGAATTCATCAATGCCCATGATTCGCGTCTTGTTCGCATCAGCCACGGCCTCCATGTCAGCAAAGGCGGACTGTTTTTCAGAATCATTCTTAGCCTGATCATAGCGGACCATGGCCCTGAAGTAAACCAGTTCAAACCCAGTCAACGACATGGCGTTAGCCACGCGTTCCACCGCAACGGGGCTTAAGTTCTTTTTCCCTTCGCTCACATACTTTAAAAAAACAGGCGAACTGAACCCCGACTGGGCTGCGAAATCACGCCAAGTAAAACCCAGCGCCTTACGTTTTTCATAATACGCCTGGATATATATGCGATAGTTTTTGTATTCTATAATTGAATTCATGGAATACAATATAACATCTTGTATTCCAAAAGTCAATATGTTAGAATACAAAAAATTTTTTTTCGTCTACAAGGACTTTTATTGGCTCAAATGAACCAAAAAAAGGTGATTTTGCATACATTAACGTTCAGTATATTAAAATTGTCAAATTAATAGATAAGGCGAGCTAAACTGTAAATACGAGTTTGTGAAATGAAAGACCAAGACAATGAAGATTTGAATGAAGCATCCAATTCATCAGAATTAGAATCTGTAGAAGAAAAAAATCAACCTCCATGGGACTGACTTTATTTGAAAAGTCATTTGAATTAGCACTAAAAATTCCTGGCCCATTTGTGAACTGAAACCGTATGATCTGGTTAATGAAAAAATTCTGGATACAATTGCTGATGCGGCCATAAAAAATCATACTCTCGCAGTGACTGCATTGTCCGCCGCGTCTGGAGCACCGTCAAATCCTTATTTAGCATTGGGCTTGGCTGCGACAGATATGAGTCAGTATTTTGCACAAGTTTTGATGCTTTCACAAAAGATCGCCTACATTTACGGTTTCCCTGACTTGATGGACGAATCAGAAAATTCGAGTTACCTTACAGGCTTTGGCTAAGGGTAAACTTGCATCTATTGCGTGCCATGCGATTCCCTTTTTAGGAATTCCCATCAGCGGCGGTTTTACCTTTTTGTCTTTTAGGAAAGCGGCAAAACATTTAAAGACCGAATGCAAGGCTCAAATGCGCCTGTTTAAGGAGTCTCAAAATGACCTTTTAGAATCATGCTAGATGGTCAAAAACAATTTTAGCGAACATACTTACTATGCAATCGTCATTTTTAGTCTGTATTCGGCTTTAGCACCGCAGCCTTCTAGTTGCAGCTAAACAGTCAACATTCAGAAATACAACCTGGCTTGACTTCGCTCGGTCAAAAATCGCAGCGGAAATAGCGACTTTAAACAGCGACTACGCAATTTTGGCCTGGCCGTGTGTTCCGGCTTGACAGAGCCCGGCAATGTAGTTACATTTTGTGCAGTAAATTAGAGGTTTTTATGGAAAGCAGCCAGGAACGCACACGGATCGAAGTCCGTTACGCCGAAACCGACCAGATGGGTATCGTACACCATTCCGTTTATGCGGTATGGTTCGAGCAGGCCCGCACCCAGTTCTTTAGGGACCGCGGCGCCGACTATGCCGAAATGGAAAAGCAGGGTTTCGCCTGCCCCGTGCTGGAACTGGGCGTGCAGTACAAGAGTGCCACCCACTACGGTGAATTCGTAGAGATCGAGACCTCTGCGGTCCAGGTGGACAAGCTGCGTTTTAGACTGGACTACAAGCTGTTCGTGAACAATAAGCTGTGTACCACCGGCTTTACGGTCCACTGCCTTCTGAAAGACGGGCGCCCTACTAGGGATATGCCGGAATCCTTCGTCAAACTTTTTGAATAAACATCCTGGATTATTCCGCAGGAAACATTTTAGATGGACCAGCCCTTAGCCGAACGTTTACGCCCGCAGAACCTGGATGAATTCCTGGGCCAGAACAAGATTCTTGGCGAGCAGAGTTTGCTGCGCAAGAGTCTCGAAAATGACAAGGTTCCCAGCATGATTTTCTGGGGGCCGCCGGGTTGCGGCAAGACTAGCCTCGCCCACGTGATCCAGCAACAGACCCGCAAGCGCTTTATCGCCCTTTCCGCAGTTTCTAGCGGCGTGAAGGAAGTAAAGGATGTGCTGACAGAAGCCAAGAAGTTGAAGGCCATGTTCAGCGACACGATCCTGTTCATCGACGAAATTCACCGCTTTAACAAGGGCCAGCAGGACGCATTGCTGGGCGCCGTGGAAGACGGCACCGTGACGCTCATAGGCGCCACCACGGAAAATCCGGGATTTGAAGTGAACGGAGCCTTGCTTAGCCGCTGCCAGCTGATTCTTTTTGCGCCCCTGAGCAAGGAAGACTTGCGCACCCTGATTTTTAGCGCCCTTCGCGACCATCCTCGAGGACTCCAGCTGAAAAATGTGGAAGTGGACGAGGCGGTGGTCGACAAGTTGATCGCCCAGTCCGAAGGGGACGCCCGATTCCTGCTGAATCAGCTGGAATGGATTGGCGGAAACCTGGGCGACCGCAAGGTGATCGACGAAAAGTTGCTGGAGGAATTCCAGTACAAGAAGCCCTTGCGTTACGACAAGAGCGGCGAGGAACATTACAACCTGATTTCTGCACTGCACAAGTCCATTCGCGGAAGCGACCCGGATGCGGCCATCTACTGGCTGCACCGAATGCTGCAGGGTGGCGAGGATCCGCGGTACCTGTTGCGCAGAATGATCCGCATGAGCATGGAAGACGTGGGCCTTGCAGATCCTAACGCCTTGCTGTTGGCAACCAGTGCGCGGGAAGCGTTTGACTTTCTGGGAAATCCCGAAGGCCTTATCGCATTGGACGAACTGGCAGTCTACCTGGCGCTGGCACCCAAGAGCAACAGTCTCGAAGTGGCGGGCTTTGCGGCGGATGACGTAATTCGCCAGACGGGAACGTTACCTGTTCCGCGGGCATTCCGAAATTCCGTGACCCGCGTGGGAAAACAGCTGGGATATGGCAACGGTTATGAATACGACCACGACTCCCCCGGCGGCTACTCGGCCCAGGAACATCTGCCAAAGCAGCTGGAAGGTCTGGAACTTTACAAGCCCAAGCAGATCGGAAAGGAAAAACTTTTTGCGGAACGCCTGGAACAGCTGAAGGCCATCAAGAAGCAGAAGAACGGAAAGCCCGACGAACCTGCCAGCGGCGAAAAAGACGTTCCTGCCGGCGAAAAATAACGAACCCTTTATATTCAAAATGCCGCGGTTTTAACCGTGGCATTTTTTATAGTTAGCGGGACCTGCCCTATGTCCACCCATAATCAGAACTGTTCCAGGATCTGGATTCGTTCGGGGGTGTCGGGATGGGTCCAGAAAATGGAATCCACCTTCTTGGCGATGCTTCGGAAAACGCCGTTGTCTTCCTCTTCTTCGGGATGGATGATGTAGAGCTGGGCCACGTCGTTTCGCTGGACGTTCACAAGGCCCGGGGTCTCGGAGATTTTGCGGAGGGCGCTTGCCAAGGCCAGTGGGTCGCCGCAGAGTTCCGCCGCACCGGCGTCGGCCACGTATTCGCGCTTGCGGGAAATGGCCAGGCGGTTGATGAAGCTGAAGAAATAGGCGATCGAGGTAATGACCACGCCTACCAGCGCAAAGAAGATGATGATTATGGCTCCGCCATCGCCCTTCCTTCGGCCACGGGAACGCCTGGAGCCGCGGACCATGCCCTTGAGGATTTCGATAAAGACGGTCTGCATCAGCGAAACCATGCCCACAAAGACAATGCACACCACCATCAGTCGGGTGTCACGGTTTTTGATGTGGGTCAGTTCGTGGGCCACTACGGCGGATAATTCCTCGTCGTTCAGCTTTTCAACGATGCCGGTGGTCAGGGTGATGGTGAATGTCTTTACGTCGATGCCGCTGGCGAACGCGTTCAGGCCGGGGTCTTCCACAATGTTGATTTGCGGCATTTCGATACCGCCCGCAATGCAGAGGTTTTCGACAATGTTGTAGACGCGGACGTTTTCCTTGCGTTCCAGGGGGCGGGCGCGGGTAATGCGGCGGATGATGGAAACGTTACTGCTGTAGGCCAGGGCAAACCAGGTGGTGACAACGATCGCCACCGCAGGCAGAGCCTTTAAGAAGCAGAACCACACCACAGGCCAGCGGGTGCCATAGGACATGGGATTTTCGCGGCAGACATCGCCAATGGTGGTTATGGGCGATCCGCTGATGAGGGCGTCAGGCGTAAAACTGCAGAACACCCCGAAATAGTCCATCACAAAGACAAAGGCCCAGAACATGGCAAAAATGATAATAGGGTACATAAACAACAGGATGACGGTGTTCCTGTTGTTCCGCCAGATCTGGGTTTGCATTCCAACGTATTTCATAGAGCCATGAGTAGCGAGCTGTGAGCTGTGAGCAATGAGTAGTAAAACTTTCTCGTAGCTCAAAACTCAAAGCGTGTCGCTAGAATTTGACTTCGGGAGCCTTGTTCAGGGTATCGCGACTTTCGGTAGCTTCGTACATGGCGGCGCGGCGGAAGCCGAACATGCCAGCGAAAATATTGTTGGGGAAAACTTCGCAGGCGTTGTTGAATTCCTTGGTAGCGGAATTGAAGAAGCGACGGGCTGCGGCCAGCTTGTTCTCGATGTCGGAAAGTTCGTTCTGGAGCTGCAGGAAGTTAGTGTTGGCCTTCAGTTCCGGGTAAGCTTCCAATGTGACCTTGAGGCCGGCGAGGGCACCGGACATGGCCTTGTCGGCGGCAACCTTTTCGTCGACGGTGGAGGCGCTCATGGCGGAATTACGGGCGGCGATGACCTTTTCCAGAGTTTCCTTTTCGTGGGAGGCATAACCCTTGACGGAAGATACCAGCTGGGGCACCAGATCGTAACGCTGCTTCAGCTGGACGTCGATATTTGCAAATGCGTTTTCGCGGTTGTTGCGAAGTTTGACCAGGCCGTTGTAAATGCCAGCCACGATGATGACCAGAACAACGATAACGCCAACGGCGGCGAGTGCGATTGCCATAAAATTCTCCTTGATAGCTTTTTTACAAATGTATATAAAAAAGTTTGAATATGAAAAAAAGCGGGAATAAAATCCGCTAACTTTTTATAGTTCATTAATTGTGATGATGCAGCCTTTGAATAGACTCTGCATGCGATTTTTTTACAGATTCATCAACATTTACACAAGATTGCAGCTCTTTCCACCAAGTTTCAAGTTGCTTTGAATGATAAATAGAAGGCCGTTTCATCATAGACTCCTTAAGAACACCTTTCAACTCACTCAAATGCAGCAAACGCCAGCAATCATCACCCCGTCCAAAAGTTCCACTTACAGGGGCAAGACGTAATGTACAGCGACCACTAAAGACAATAAAAGAATAAATCGGTGTTTTCTCAAGCCTTACATGCAATTTATGCAAAAGAGCCCGCATATGTCCCATATTCTGCAACACAGGATTATAGAAGGAATGGGAAGCACGACTATTGACAATCTGACTCCACTGCTTCTGTTCTATGCTACCAGAAATGGCTCCAGAAATATTTTTCGTTTCAAAAACATAGATTCCAGTCTCATGCAGAAGAACAGTATCAATTTCAGTGAATCCCGAATGAGTCGAAACATAAACATTTTTCCATGTTTGTCATCTGCAAGACTGGCATCAATTTTTTCTGCATTCTTTGGATCGATAAAAGCCTCTTTCTCATTTCGATATTTGACATTTTGGGATTTCCAAAACGCCTTCTCATCAAAAGGTTTTGTCTGCGAAAAATCTTTATGTGGTGGATTGTATCGTATTTTCGTTTTTTGGAATTTTTGTCGTTGAACGAAATCACGTCGTTTAACCCGCTCTCGTTTTTCTTGTTTTGGAGAGACAAGCAACAACAGGACGCCAAAAACAACTATCGCAATTAACACAAAATACATTTCTAATTACACAGGATCGTTAACGGGCTTGCTGTAGTCGCGTTCGCCGAAGAGGGCTGTGCCTACGCGGATCATGGTGGAGCCTTCTTCAATGGCGACTTCCAGGTCGCCGGTCATGCCCATAGACAGCTGATCGAATGCAGCGAATACGCCGCCGCGAGCCAGGTACTTCTGCTGGAGATTGCGGAGGAAAGCAAAGCACTCGCGGGAATCTTCGGCTACACCCGTGTTCTTGCCGATGGTCATGAGACCGCGGAATCTCAGGTGAGGGAATTTTTCGCTCTTGCCGTCAGGGCCACAGGCGCCCGCGACTTTTTCAAGTTCGGCCAGGAAAGCATCCGCATTGGCAACGTCCAGACCGCTCTTGGTTTCTTCTTCGCCGGCATTCACCTGGAAGAGAATTTCCAGAGTTTTGCCTTCGGGGTGAGCGGCATCGGCGAGACCAGCACAAACCTTCTCCAACTTTTCAACGGCTTCCATGTTTGCGATGGAGTGAATGCAGTCGGCAACGATGGCGGCTTTCTTCAACTTGTTGCTCTGAACAGGACCGATGACGTGGCACTGCACGGTCGAACCATCGAGAGCGATGCGGCGTTCGCTGAACTTGGTTTCGGCTTCCTGCACGCGGTTTTCGCCAAAGACCTTTGCGCCCAGGGCAATTGCGTTTTCTACAGCTTCGGCCGGATGGAACTTGCTCACCCAAACCAGAAGCACGGATTCACGGGAACGTCCAGCCTTTTCGCAAGCGGCAGAAATTCTCGTTTCTAATTTGGCCAGCTGGCCACGCATTTCTTCAAGAGTGAATTCCATTTTCCAAATTCCTGTTAAACAGTTTGCGGGACCTTTATGACATCAAGCCCCTTTTTATCAAAAATAAAAAAACGACAACGAAATGACGTGCCCACCGAAATAATCCGCCAGGAGAATCAGTTATTGACGCAGCGGACGGAGCGGGCCGAATTCTTGTCGAAGGATTTCATTTCGGCGGCAGGGCTGCTGAAATCCAAAAAGAGATAATGGGCGAAGGCGGGTTCAACCGCATCCAGGGTGGAGCTCCAGAAATAGGCGTAGCCACCGATGCCGTCAAACTTGCCCACTGCGGGTTGATTGCTATCGGATTGATTATCGGAGGATTCTGCCGCTGCCATGTAGCCTGCGGGAAGAGCGGCGAAACCTACAGCGTCTGTACCATTGCCATTCTTGAACCAGCCGCTGGTGGATTTCAGCAGTTTACCGACAGTTGTAATGTTGGTTGCCTGAGCCATGGCGGCGCCACGAGTATCCGTTGCGGCAACAGCCAGAAACATGGCGTTAAATTCATCGGCGGTGGGCAGGCGCCAACCTGCGGGGCATGCGTTCTGCGCCGCATTCCATGTGTAGAGGCGACCGTACTTTTTGCAGTTGCGATTGTCGCCCTCGGGGCAGAAACTTTCTGCTGCAATAGTTTTGTCGAAGGCATCGCCAGCCGCGTCGCCAGCGAAGTTCAAGTTCTCAGCCATCCAGAGTTGAGAACCGATTTGCACCACGCCGTAGCTCTGCCCGTCACGATCATCGGTAATGGACTGGCCGCAAGAAGTAATGGCGCAAAAAAGCACTCCGTAAAAACAGCACGCCACAAGGGCCCCAAGAAATTTCATCCGTTTCATTTTTTCCAGTTTGCGTTAATAAATCTGACAACCAAATAAATAGAAAAACCCGCCAACCCTGCGGGTCAAAATCAAGGGTTTTAGAACACCTCCACCCTCTTGCCATTATTTTTCGCCCGGTTGTAAATGGACTGCACAAGGCCACCCTCTTTCATAGACCAGATGGCAAGACTGCTTGAATACCTGTCGGCAAGCTGGGCACAATAGCGGGCCGTGGCATAGGAATGATGTTCGCGATTAAAACAGGAGACCATCAGCAGGCGGCCTTTTCGAATGGCACCCTTGCAAAAGTTGGGCAGTTCCGCAGGGAGCGCACACCCCATAAGCCACACCGCCGACCCGCCAAATTTCAGCACATGGTAAAGAATCTCACATTCCCCCGGAGAATGAAATGTACCGATGATGCAACAGCGCTTGCGCCCCTTGGACATGGCCCACTGTTCCCGAAGTATCCCCATGGCCGGATCCGTAGAACGCGAGGCGAATACCCCGACGCGTTTCCAGGGCAAAGTCAAGAGCGTGGGGTCTCCAATGTAATTGCCGCCGACCATTTCCAATTTTTCAAAGCGCACCGGATGAGGGAGCAAAGCTTCTTTCATTTTCTTGCGATTCATTTTACCACCTTTTCTGTTTCAGCCACTGCAACCATTTTAGCCGCGAACGATTCAGCAATCCGCGAACGTTTTAAAAACAAAAAAGACCGCCCCTGCGGTCCGCCGGCAAAATCCGGTTTCTGGCAGGATAGCGATCTATTAATTATTTTTTGTGTTACGTCAATATAGTAAAAGCTACCTGTTTTGAGAAAGAAAAGATGGCAGAAATTTTCACCAAGTACATCGCCAACGAAGAGCATTACAGCGAAGTCATCGAACGCATCGCAAAAGTTCGTGACACCCTGTGGATCGGTACCGCCGACATCAAGGACTTGTACGTAAAGCAGAACGGCGAGGCCATTCCTTTGCTGGGGCAGATTGCAGGACTCTTGAAGCGCGGAGTTGGAGTGCGTCTTATTCACGCCAAGGAACCGGGCCCAAATTTTCGCGAGGACTTCGACCGATTCCCAATTTTGGCGACGGACCTGGAACGCGTGCTTTGCCCCCGCGTCCATTTCAAGATGGTGATTTTTGATCTGGAAGTGGCCTACATCGGAAGTGCCAACTTGACAGGTGCCGGCATCGGCATGAAAAGCGCATTAAAGCGTAACTTCGAGGCAGGCATTCTCACCAACGACCCGCAAATCGTCGAAGCCGCCATCAACCAATTTGACACCCTATGGATGGGCGCCCACTGCAAGAACTGCGGCAGAAAAGAATATTGCGGGGATAGGATTAAGTAAGGTTAGGGATTTTTGACACAACGAACCGAGTAGCCGAGATCCTTACCGTAGTTGTACACGTAGGCGCGCTCGTCGTAGTAGTACAAATACAGGCTGTACGCATCGTTACTATTGTACTCCGAAGAAGACCAGAAGAGCGCGTAGTCGCCCTCGAAGTAGAAGGAGTCGCGGTCGCTGTAGTAGTAGCCAGCGGGCAACACCCCAAAGCCGAGGCCGTCGGTACCGTTTCCACTCTTGCCGTCATATTCATTCCAATTCCAGCCAGTACTAGACTTCAACACGGTTCCTGCCGTGTCAATATCACCAGCCTTTTGACCGGCCGTTATTTTCAAATCTTCAAGTTCCTGCTTATTAGGCAGGTGCCAGCCCTCGGGGCAAGCGGTAACGGCTTCACTCCAAACATAAAGGCGGCCATACTTGTCGCAGTTTTCGGGTTTGTTGTCGTAACACTTGCTTTCGCCGGTCTGATAGTTCAGGTTTTCCGCCATCCAGACCTTGTCACCGATTTTCACGGTCTTGTAGGTCTTGCCATCGCGAGAGTCAACCATTTTTGCATCGGCATAAGGATTCGTTCCAGAATCTTCGCCGCAGCCACTCAAGGCCATAACCGTTCCAAGAGCCAGCAGAACAGCACCAATCTTTGCAATAAAGTTCTTCATAGGATTTCCTTTCACTTGTACAAGGTAATTATAGAAAATTTATCTAAAATTCCATCGTCGCTTCATAATTTCTACAAAAAAACATGCTGACTACTTTCAACATAGTTTGATCCAAAAACATTACAGCAAATATTTCCTCGCCAGCGCCTCCACGGTGGCGGGGTTCAGCGGGCGTTCCTGATTTTCCATGGTGAAGATGAGGGTTTCGCCGGGGAAGATTCCGTTGGCGATGTAGGTCTCGAATTTTCCCAGAGTTTCTGCGATGTATTCGGAATCGTCCATTCGCCCGAAATGCTCCCAGATGAATTCACGGCGGGTGCGGAGATTGAGGCAGGTGAAATCCGGATGGAACGCTACAGTGCGGCGAGAGCTATCGTGTTTACGCGAGTTGTCTTGCCTGCAGAAGTTTTCGGATGGACTGCCTTGCAGATTGCGAGATCCGTCACCTTGCCTGCAGAAGTTTTCGGGTTGACGGCTCTGCATGCGGATGTCGTCGGGCGGATTGACCTGCGGGTTGCGTAATGCGGCGCCAGCAGGGTCTATTGCCGCAGCGACACCTCGCCCGCAGCTGTTTCTGCGGACTTTCAGCTGGTGCGGAAATTCATAGCGGTAAGGAATTTTCAGGCGGTCGAGGGTATCCGCGATGATGACCTCCGACTTGGAGCGGACCCGCTCCCCGCGGGAGGTTTCCAGCAGGGGCGCGTCAGCAGCCATCCCCTTCCCGCTGTACTTTACCGCAAGCCACTGCTCCGCATATTCCTCGTCGGGGAGATGCACTGGCTGTACAAAATGCTGACGTTCTGGAGCAAGATTGCTGTAAACCGCATTGAGACGCTCCGGCTGATATTCCTTAAGAAACTTGTCCACTATGAAAAGTTCCCGCTGCAGTTCCTTGAGAGCGCATTTATCATAATCCTTCTGCGCCAAAGCTTTGATGGTCGCCACATCTGATTGAGGAATATAATCGCCAACAATATCGGCAGAACTTTTTACATGAAAGTAATGTACTAATTTTTTGCGACGGGCCATACGGAGACGCCCCTCTATTGATTTCCTCAAACGCTTATCAATTGTGGTAATTGCAGCAAGTAGCTCTTCCGCTTTTGCCTGAACAACAGACACCAGCTTATCCGGCGATATCAATTCTTTAAATTGCATCTGCACTCCTTTTTTAGGGCATAAAAAAAAGACCGCCTCTGCGGTCCGCCGGCAAATTCCGGTTTTATGCAGGATGGCGATCTATGAACTATGCCTCAAATATACAAATAATTGGTGGTTCGGCCAATTTTGTTGCCATGCAAAAGGACTTTTTGTCAAAATGGGTTACTAAATGGGTAATATAAAGGCATCTAGTAACCCGATTATTATTTTGTACGCAAACAAAAGTCTCAAAAAAGGAACGTCTTCTTAATTACCCATATCCCAAAGGTTACTAAAACAGGGATTTTCGGTTAGTTAGTAACCTGATTTCTAACTAAAACATAGTTTTGTAATTAATTTATTTGTAAAACAGGTTACTAAAAAGATGTTTTTTACCCGTTTAGTAACCTAATTTCGTGTTTCAGCCCCATCCAGCGACCAAATTTTCCCATCCAGCCCCTCCCCATGCGCCGCAGCGACCACACCTAGGTACAAAAAAGCCCGCAGCGTTGAACTGCGGGCTGTTTTTCACGCTACTAAGAGTTACTTTGTGAATGCGTCGTAGATGGCCTTGATGGCCTTGTTCATGTCGTCTTCATCCACACCGGTGATGATGTTGATCTGGGAAGAACCCTGGTCGATGATTCGGACGTTGACGCTGTTTTCTGCAAGGGCGGTGAAGAGCTTTGCAGCGACACCGATCTTGTTGGTCATGCCATGGCCAACGGTAGCGATAAGGCTGATGCCCTTGAAGATCTTGATGCGGTCCGGATGCATCTGCTGAGTGATGTCTTCCATGACGACATGTTCAACAGCTTCCAGCTTCTTGGTATCCACAACGATGCTCATGGAGTCGATAGCGCTGGGGCACAGTTCGTAGGAAAGGCCTTCGCTTTCCAGAACGGCAAGCACGCGGCGACCGAAACCAACTTCCTTGTTCATCATGGACTTTTCGATGTAGATCATGGAGAAGCCCTTACGGCCTGCAACGCCGGTAATGGGAAGCTTGGTGGATTCCGGAGTGGGGCCGATGATGGTGCCGGCGTCTTCCGGGCGGTTGGTGTTGCGGATATTGATAGGAATCTTCTTGGCGCGGCAAGGAGCGATGGATTCATCGTGAAGGACGCTTGCGCCGGAGTAGGCCAGTTCGCGGATTTCGCGGTAGGACACGTATTCGATGGGCAGCGGATTTTCCACGATGCGGGGGTCAGCCATCAGCATGCCGGAAACGTCGGTCCAGTTTTCGTAGGTTTCGGCGTCGATTGCGTTGGCGAGAATTGCGCCGGTAATGTCGGAACCGCCACGGCTGAAGGTCTTCAGCTCGCCGCGGGTGTTGGAACCGTAGAAGCCCGGAAGCACATAGAGCTTGTTTTCGTCGGAAAGGGCCTTGGCGATGGTTTCGTAGCTGGAGGGAAGAATGCGGTACTTTTCATCGAAAGTGATGATGGGGAAAGTATCCACGAATTCAGCGCCCAGATAGACGGACATGACGCGGGCGCTCAGGTATTCACCGCGGCTCACCAGGTAATCGGTGGTGATGGATTCAACGTCGTCGCGGAGCTGCTTTTCCAGGATGTCCAGGTCTTCGGCAACCTTGGGTTCGATACCCAGGTCTGCACAAATTTCCAGATAGCGGTTACGGATCAAGTTCCAGGGCTGAGAGAAATCCAGGTGCTTGGAAGCCAGATCATAGGTGCTGTAGAGAAGGTCGGTCAGCTTGGTTTCCTTGGGATTGCGCTTGCCCGGGGCAGAAACCACAACCACTTTGCGCTTTGCATCGGAGGAAACGATGTTCTTGATTTTCTTGAACTGACCAGCGTCGGCAACAGAGCTGCCGCCGAACTTACATACGATTCTAGACATTTTTATCCTTTGGACCACCAGACCTCTCGCCTTCGAACAGAACCGCTCAATCACGATTCACACCCCACCCGGGATGCCGCTCAAGACTACCCACCTGGCCAGCCCTATCTGTTTGTCTTTATGTGATGCGCCTCTACAAAATCAGCCGTATTTTCTGCGACTTTTGTAAAAAAATCAGCGCGGGCGTAAAAATAGTAATAAAGAGGGGTGCGTAAAAGGGAAAAACACGTGTATATCAATTATGAAGTACAAAAATTTGATGCTCATCGCCGCAAAATCCAACATGTCCGTACTCCTGCAAGGTGAATCCGGAGCCGGAAAGGAAGTTGCCGCCCGTTACATACACGACAACAGCCACCGAAAATCAGGCCCCTTTGTGGCCCTGAACTGTGGCGCCATCGCCAGGAATCTGGCCGAAAGCATTCTTGAAGGAGCTCGAAAGGGAGCCTTCACCGGAGCCACCGACCAACAGGGCGTCGTCCGCGCCGCCGAAGGGGGAACCCTGTTCCTAGATGAAATTGGGGAGATGCCGCTGGACACACAATGCAAACTGTTAAGAGTCCTGCAAGAAAGATCCGTTCTGCCCCTGGGGCAAACCCAGAGCATACCGGTAAACTTCAGGCTAATCTGCGCCACCAACCGCGACCTGAAAACTGAAGTGGCCGCCGGGCGTTTCCGTGAAGACCTTTATTTTAGGCTGAACGTTTTCCCAGTAAAAATTCCAGCCCTTAGAGAAAGGGATGACATCAGGGAGTTATCGCAAACCTTATGGGCTGACGCCCTAAAAGAAATATACCCCATCGAGAACGCCTATCACACCCATAATTCAAATGCCGAAGATGAACTGCTCTGCTCCCTGAACGAACAGGAACTACGGATTATTTCTCAAAAGCGTTGGCCCGGGAACGTCCGTCAGCTGAAAAACGTACTGCAACGCTACGCCCTGCTGAAACCCCACGGAATAACCTTATACGAAATCATCACCGATGAATACGACAACCAGGGATCCCTGCAAGATTCCGGGAAGAGTTTCACAACTCCAGTTCCCATTGCAAGCACAAGGCCATACGCCACAGCCCCCAATTGGGGCACCATCTTCACGGAACTGCAAAACACCGGATGGAACAAATCCGTTGCCGCCAAGAACCTAGGAATCAGCCGCGGCTGCCTGGCCTATCAAATCAAGAAAAACGGAGGCCTAGAACTTTAGACCCACGGTAATGTAATGCTGGCCGCCTTCAAATGCCGGGCGGGGGCTGTAGCCGTAATCAAACACGATCATCCCGAAATTCAGGCCCAGACCGCAACTGATACCATCTTCGGTATCGGGACGGATGGCATAACCCATACGAAAACCCAGAATGTCGGCGTAATTAATTTCGCCGCCAAAAAGCCAATAAGGGTCCGTATCCGCACGACGGTATGCATCGGCAGAAGCATGGATATTCCAGTTTTCGGTAATGGGCAAAATACCGGTAATGCCAGCCTGCAACGCCATAGGAGCAGCCTCATCTTCGCCGTCATAATCGCCCATGTAGCCAAAGTTGGTCAAGGTCGCTGCAAAAGCCAGATACTTATTCACGCGGTAGGATCCGCCAATATCTCCAAGGAAGGCCACAGCGGATTCATCGTCAATGGTCTGGGTCGCAAAGCGGGCGGACGCAGCCCAGTTGAAAACCTTACCGCGGCTACCGAGACCTGCCTGAATGCTCCAGGCGTAGGCTCCATAGCTAGAGGTTTCGTTGCCAAACTCATCACGCCCTTCGATATCCTCGTAACCCAGAAAATCCACCGTCATGGAGTAGGTCAAGGGCATCGTACCAAAACTAAAAGGCAGACCATAATAAGCCGATACAAAGTTGTCGGCGGAATTATCGTCAAACACCAGCTGGTTCACGCCGAACTCCGCATTTTCTACAGAGCTCATAGCCAGGGGATTGCGGCTCACTTCGGCCGCACGGGAAGCGTCGGCAACACCGGCACCAGACATAGCCGCACTGCGGGCAGACACCTGCATCGAAAGATACTTCATAGAAACACCGCCCAAATCCACATTCCAATGTTCGCCGGCAAAGGCGGTGACAACTGTAGATAGGGTAAGCGTAGCAAGAAGTTTCTTCATCATGAGATTTAAGATACAAAAAAATGAGGAGGGCCGCAGGACAGAACCGCCAAACGATCAAAAGAATAAAGGTCAACTTAAACCTTTATCCTTTTATCTTTACCCTTTAACCTTTATGTTATTTACGCCAGCCTTCCATGACCTTGAGGCAGTCAGCCAGAAGTTCAGCGGAACGTTCCTTGCCTTCGGTTTCCACGTAGCAGCGGAATTCCGGGGCGTTGCCACTGGGACGCAGGTGAACGATGTCACCGGAATCAAATTCCATACGGTAGCCGTCCACTTCGTTAAGGGAGACCATCTTTCCGTGGAAGGGTGCGCCCTTGTTGAACTTGCTGGGCTTGGCGGCGAACTTGCCGAACAACTTTTCACCCAGCTTCTGTTCGCGGATTTCTGCAAGCTTGGCCTTGGAAATTTCGGTGGGGAATTCCTTGAGGCGGTCGCTGACAGTAAAGCGCTTGGGAAGCTTGCGGAGAAGATCTACCACGCACATCTTCTGTTCGCGAACCATGACCATGACAGCAATCATGGGGAGCAATGCATCGCGAGTGGGCAGAGCCTTCAGAGTGCGGGTAACGCCATCATAAGCGGTGCGCTTCAGATCGGTCTGCAGCAGGAAACCGCCGTTGGCTTCGTAACCGGCGACGGACACGCCGGCGGCAGCACTTGCTGCGGCGTCACCTTCCATAAGGCTTTCCATGCCGGCAATGACATAGGGGGAACCGATGCGGGTACGGCAAATCTTTTCGAAGCTTTCGGACTTTTCGAGGGAGGTGTTGCAGCTGACGGGAGTAGCGATGCGCTTGATGCCCAGAGCCTGGGATGCCAAAATACCCAGTACGTCACCGCGGAGCCACATGCCCACATCATCAGCCAGAAGCGGGCGGTCGCTATCACCATCGGTACTGAACACGGCGTCCACATAATCCTTGTGGGTAAATTCGCGGGCCAGTTCTTCATCTTCGGGGCGGATCGCTTCGGTATCCACCGGAACAAAAACGTCACTGCGGCCGAAGGGCTTTACGCAGGCGCCCAGGCTTTCGAGAACGCGGACCACAATGTCGCGGCCAACAGCGGAATGCTGATAGACGCCGATGGTCAAGCCCTGCAAAGCCTTTTCACCAAAGAATTCGGGATAACGCTTGCAGTAATTTTCTTCGGCTTCGGTTTCAACAGCGGGAAGTTCCGGAGCATTCTTCAACATGCCGGCAGCATCGAACAAAGCTTCGTCAAAATCAACAGACTGAGAAACAATGCCCTGTTCGTCGGCCTTTGTAATTTCGCCGTTGGGGTGGTTAAACTTGATACCGTTACGGTCGGCAGGAATGTGGGATCCTGTCACCATGATGGTGGGCAAGCTCTTATCAAGACCATAAAGTGCAATGGCAGGAGAAGGAATGCGACCGCAATAAGTCACCTTCCAGCCAGCATCCTGGCCGGCCTTCACCAGAGCCTGCAAAATGCGACCAGTACTTGGGCGAAGGTCTCCAGCAATAGCGATATTCTTTTCGCACTTGTAGCTAGCTTCGCAGTACTTGATAAAGGAGCGTGCATAAACATAGCACACACGGTCGGTCATTGCAGAAACCAGGCCGCGAGCACCACTGGTACCAAAGGCCACACCGGACTGTTTCATTACATCTTGCATTGCAACAGACATAAAAACCTCAATGGAAATTATACTTCCTAAAAATACCTTTTAACCAAAAATAGAAAAAATGATTAAGTTTATCTTCATGAACATCAGTAAGAAAATTTTTCTAACCGCAATCAGCTTGTCATCAGCAACAATCTGGGCTCAAAATGCACCCGTTTTAACGCAGCAACCCCCTCAGGATAATTCAGCAGAAACCATCTTGCAATCGATGGACGGAGAATCTATCCAGCCCGCGGCACCGCAGGACTCCGAAATTCCTGCCCCCATCGTCTCCAGCGATACGTCAAATACATTTGCACCCATTGAAAGTTCCGAAATGGAGAATAATGCCGTTGCGGAACCTGCCCCTGAATATGTGGATCCCAACGCCCCCGTTCCTGTTAGCGAAAGTGCGGAACTTCTCCAGCCTATGCCCAAACCCGAGCCTATGCCCATGGAAGAGCCCAGCTATGTGGAGCCGGCAGGCATTTCCTTTATACCTACCGATTCGGCAGCAACCCAGACAGCACTTCAGCCCGTCGAAGAAATCCCTGCAGCCGAAAATCCAGAGTTAGACCAAACTGCAGAAAGTATCTGGGATACGACACCTGCCATGCCCCTGACACAACAGGAAGCAGAAAGTATCGCCGAGCAACCAGTCCAGGCAACTGCCGAAAAACACGTTCTGGATATTTTCCACGGCAGGGCCTACAACGCCGTCGGCAATGAAGCCGCAGCCGCCAACGTCGCCGGTGAAATTTCGATGCCCCACAAAATGCACAACCGCAAGTTCGTCTACATCGAACCTGTAGACGGATACGGTGTTGTAAGTTTCGGAGAAGGCAGCACATTCTTCCTGGCCTTTGACAACAACAAGACCAATGCCGCCAACTACAGCGAACTGGGCCTTGTTACCTTGGGCTACGCCGGGCAAAACTTCGGTTTCAGCCTAGAGGCCGCAACAGGGAAATCCTGGAGCTACATCGATAACGACATCGATTCCTCCAGCACGACATACAAGATTACCAATCCCGGCACTCAGTTCGGTGGAACAGCATCTGCAAATCTGGCCAACATCGACCTTGCATTAGGAGTGACCTACGCCAACCCCAACGGTTCCTATTTCATCAGCGAATTTGGCGAAGAACACGAAAAGGACGAATGGGCCCTGGGAGGAAAGCTAACCGTAGCTCATACCACAAGCAATGCCTTGTCCTGGTCCGTTAACCTGAACTTCCTTAGGTACAAAGCCAGCACTAGCAGCAAAACCGAATCCATATTCACAGAAAACGGCGAAACCTATAAGGCGACCTACAAGTCGACCGTTACCGACACCACGACCCGTGTAGAAGTCATTCCCGAATTTAATGTGGGCGCCCCCATTCTGCAGAACCAGAAAGCCCGCGTATTCCTTGGTCTGAACACAGCCGTTCCCCTGATTGCGTACGACCGAATCGATGGCGTTGTCAGCAGACATAACGAATATGGTTTGACCTTGACACCCAACGTCCTGGCAGAAGTGGCCCTGGGCCAGTACGTCATGGCATTCGGCAGCGTCAGCTATTGCTGGGACGTAGCAGACTATCGTGATTCCTACATCAACAACGTTTCTGTAAAGGCACTGGAAATGGAATCCGGAGAAACCACAGCCATTCTCGGCATGCGTCTCCAGTATGAATTTGCCGCCCTCGAAATGGCATTTACCAAACAGTTCCTGCAGAACCCCTTCGGCAGCTTCTCGGATCATGATGAAATTGCCATGTCCATTGGCGCATTCGTGAACTTCTAATCTTTTATGGAACCGATCCAGGATTCAGAAAAAGGAATGTTTAAAGTATTCTTGAAAGACACCGCCTTGGTACTGGAAGGTGGCGGTATGCGTGGAGCTTACTCCGCCGGCGTTCTTGACGCGTTGCTAGATGAAGGTTTAAAGTTTGGCGGCTACGCCGGAACCTCGGCAGGGGCAACCCACCTTTGCAATTACCTTTCGGAACAGCGGGATAGAAACTTCCGACTGGATACAGTCCATTCCAAGGACAAGCGCTACATGAGCTTCGGAAACTGGATTCGTACCGGCAACTACTTTGACCTGGAATTCTGCTACCATACAGTACCCGAAGTCATCGATCCTTTCGACTTTGACACCTTCAAGAAGAATGCCGCCGAATCAAAATTCTATGTGGCCGCAAGCAACGTGGAAACTGGTGGCGCCGAATACTTCCAGGTTCACGACTTGCGCCAGGATATGGATGCCATCCGTTCTTCCTCTTCGCTGCCGCTCATGAGCAGCCTGGTTCATTACCAGGGCAAGAAAATGTTTGACGGAAATATCGCCGACAGCATCCCCTTTGAATTCATGGACCGCACCGGCTATAAAAAGCAGGTTGTCATCACCACACGACACAAGGGTTACCAAAAAGAGGCGAACAGTTTTCTTCCCGTATACAAGATCGTCTACCGCAAGTATCCTAACTTCGTAAAGGCCGTTGGCGATCGACATATCCGTTACAACAAGAGCCTCGAAACTCTGGCCCAATGGGAAGCCAATGGAAAGGCTTTCGTTTTCCGCCCCGAAACAGACTTGAAAATCAGCCGCGTCGAAAAGGACACTTCAAAACTTGTAGCCCTTTATGAATTGGGTCTGAAAGACGGCCGCGAAAGAATGGCCGACCTGAAGGAATTTCTATCTTTATAGACATGGATAGAGCTCGTCGTCGTAAATTTGGCCAGAACTTTCTGGATGTTCCCACCGCCATCGCCATCGCAGGTGACCTGCCTGCCGAAAAGGGCGAAGCCGTTCTCGAGATCGGCCCCGGCCATGGCGCCCTGACAGAACACCTGCTGAACCGCGGCGTGGAACTGACAGCCGTCGAAATCGACGAACAGTGCGTGGCCGTGTTGAACGAAAAGTTCGGCGACCGCGAAAACTTCCATATCACCAACATCGACTTCTTGAAATTCGACTTGCAGGCCTTTCTGGATGCACACGAAAAGCCCTGGGTCACCGGCAACCTGCCCTACAATGTTTCTACGGCAATTATCGCAGGGCTCATGCCCCGACTGCATCTGACCAAGGGCTTTATGGGAATGGTGCAGCTGGAAGTTGCCGAACGCATTTGCGCTTCGCCCTGCAGCAGCAATTACGGCAGCCTTTCTGTTCTGGTATCCGCTTTCGCCAACACCCAGATTTTACGCAAGATCGGTCCCGAGCATTTTACACCGAAGCCCAACGTAGACAGCGCCACCATGCTGCTCACCCCCCGCGCAGACGCATTGCAGGCTCCCGAGGGATTCTTCGATTTCGTTCGTGCCGCCTTTACCCAGAAGCGTAAGACCTTGGCCAATTCCTTCGGTCGCGCCTACGACAAGAAGAAAATCCAGGAAGCCATCGAACTCCTGGATTATCCTACCACTGTCCGTGCCGAGGAACTTTCCCCCGAGCAGTTCATGGAATTTTATAAAGTGATTGTCGGATAGCTTTTCCTAAAGCTTACTTTGCCTTGCAGGCCTTGTAAGAATCGGGATTTGCAGATAGATATCCCTTCACCAATTCACCGGATACCGTATACACAAGAGAGTCTACTCGGCTCTCCTGCGCAAATGCTGCAGTACCTTCGTTAATCATGGAAGCGGACCAGTTGGCGGATGAAAGCTTGCGTTCATCCATCCATTCCTGCCATTGATCATTGCGGTCTGCATCAGGCACGCCCTTTCCACTTGCATTTGCAGTACCCCATTCGCTAACAAACAGGGACAATCCCGCATTCATCGCTTCTTCGGCATTCCGTCCTTCGAGCTTGATGCTGTGGCTATTAGCGTAGTAATGGAATGTGTAGGCAATATTATGAAGTGAATCGGCGATCTCTTTTCCTATAGCCCAATTGGGCGACTGGTCCCACATGGGGTTACCCACAAGAATCAAATTGTCAGAATGCTTTCGAATGGTCGCGACGACGGTATCGCCATAAGCCTTCACCTGCTCCCAGACAATTCTGGTAGGCTCATTAAAAATTTCAAAAATCACATTGTTATACTGGCCGTATTTTTGAGCCATTTCGTCGAAGAAGGCGATAGCATCACTCAACTGCTTATGCGCACTATGGGAATGCCAGTCGATAATTACATAGATGTCATTCTTTATGGCCGCCTTAACAGCCTGATCGATCAATTCGCGCTGAGCATCCGGATCCAGCAAAAATCCCAATGTCCCGCCCCAATTTTCTTCGGTACCAATGGCGGCACGAATCACTTCGATTTTCATGTCGTTCACCATGGTCGTAATGCCGGTATCGGAATAAAACTTTGTAGCGGGTTTCAAAAGGCTCCAGTAAAGGCTCATGCCTCGTACCTGAACTTCGTTACCATCAGATACGCCCTTGCAACTGCCGTATATTCGGCCCTTGCCCTCGGAATTCACTCCGGCAACCAGCCTTCCATACTGACTGACAGGGCCGATTCTTTCGCCAATAGGTTCATCCAGCTTTTCATAGGAGACTTCAGTAACGTTCTCTCCGTTACAGCCCCATAAAGTCAGAATTCCAGCTAAAAACAGCCCTGATAAGCGCAGTAGTGACATTAATTTACTCCGTCGTTTTTTCCAAAGTTAAACTTCTCCTCTCGATTATGCACCAAAATTCTTGAAGTTTTTGTATACGCCTGTTCCCAAAAAAATGATTTATTCTTAATAAGGTTCGTCATGATTTGTTTATGTTGAAGACATGAATATGAAAATGTCTCTTCTTATCGCCACTTTAGGCACCGTTGTAAATCTTTACGCCCAGGAAGCCACTCCTAGCGCAACCGTATCTGACACAACAGCAGCACCTGCCGCTGAACAAAATGCAGCCGCCATCGCGGAAGCTCCCGCCTCTAGCGAAGCCCCCGCTGCAGCAGAAGCAGCCCCCGCAGAAGAGGTCAAGGCAGAAGAAACCGCTGCCGTAAACCCTGAAAAGAGTGCCGAAGAAACGGCCACGGCAGAAGCCTCCACTCCCGCAACAAACGAGACTGCCCCTGCCGCAAATGAGACAACCCCCGCAGAAGCCGCTGACGAAACTGCTCGCGAAACTGCTCGCGAAACTGCAGAAAATGTACCCGCAGCCGAAACCACCCCAGAGCAGGTCGCTGTAGCCGACACCGCAACCACCAGCGATTCCGTGGCAGTCCCCCAGGATTCCACCGCTCCCATTCAGGAACCTGCACAAACCGCAGAAAAGCCCACCAAGGGCCCCCTGGATGTCTTGCATGCCAACATTTATAATGCTGTAGGTAACGAAGCCGCAGCCGCAACCATCGGCGGAAATATAGCCGCACCCCGCAAGATGTACGGAATCAAGGGACTGTACCTTGAACCCACCAACGAAAGGGCTGCACTGGCCTTCGGAAATACCACCACATACTTCCTCGCCTTCGACAATTCCCAGAGCATGGGATTACTCACCGCCGGTGTGGCATTCCAGAAGTTCGGCGTTTCCGTTGACGGATCCTTCGGCAAACAGTGGAACGATGCAGAATATCCCATTACCGAACAAAATGAAAAAATCACCTATGGCGGCTCCAGCATCGGCGCAACAGCCTCGTTGCAGGTCGGTTCCTTCGACATCGTCGCAAGCGGCCACTACGTAAAACCCGAATCCGAAGGATACAGCGCAGACCCCTTCAATAAATGGGAACAGAACATCTGGGACGCTACCGGAAAGCTAGCCCTTTCTTACTCCGGTGAAGAAGTCTTCTGGACTTTCGGAGTGGAAGGTTTGCGCCATAGCTTTACCACCGACACCAAGGTCACCGTGGAAGAAGTCATCAAGGGCGAAAAGAATCACGTCATTACCAAGAGCTCCGTCTCCGATACCTCTTCACGAATCGAGTTCAAGCCTACATTCAACATTGGCGCAGCTGTCCTCAAGGCTGAAGATGCCCGCATCTATCTTGGCGTCAACACCCGATTCCCCTTCGCCATCTACGATGAAATCGAAAACATCATGGATAGCCATACAAGATTCAGCGCATTCGTCACACCTAACATTTTTGGCGAAGTCGCATTGAATCAGCATATGATGATTTTCGGCGGCGCAAATCTTGACTGGAACGTATTCTCCTACGAAAAGTACGAACTGGCTGATTTTGTCGCAACCAGCAGAACCACATTCGCCAACACGACCACAGTCAACCTTGGCTCCCGTTTTGAATATGGCCGTGTTGCCGCAGAACTTGCATTCACAAAGCAGTTCCTGCAGAACCCCTTCGGCAGCTTCTCTACCACCGACGGGTTCGCTGTTGACCTAGGCCTATTCGTTAACTTCTAGTGAAATTTTCTCCCATCATGAAAGTCTGCAGAAATGCAGGCTTTTTTTGTTGTAATTGAAAATCTTTTTATTATTTTCAATGGAAAGAGGAAATTTCTATGCGTAAAAATCTTGGTGCCAAACCCTATCTTTATCCCCAGCCCGTATTGGTTATCGGAACCTACAACGAAGACGGTACGCCCAACGCCATGGTGGCTGCATGGGGTTCCGTCAGCGACATGAACCAGGTCGCCATCTACGTAGCCAACAGCCATAAGACCATGGACAACATCAAGGCACGCAAGTGCTTTACTGTTAGCATGGCCACCGCCGAAAACATCAAGGAAATTGATTTCCTTGGACTTAACTCCGGCCACAAAGTGGCAGACAAGTTTGAAAAATCCGGACTTACCGCCGTCAAGAGCAAGAACGTCGACGCGCCCCTCATTGCAGAACTGCCCCTCACCCTGGAATGCAAGATGGTAAGCTACGCCGAAGAACCGGAACTGCTTTTAGGCGAAGTGGTGAACGTTACCGCCGACGAATCCATCCTCGACGCCGAAGAAAAAATCGACATCAAAAAACTGAACCCCATCTGCTACGATACGGCAGGACATGGTTACTATGCCATCGGCGAAAAGGTTGGCAACGCCTTCTCCGACGGAAAAAACATCAAGTAATCATTTCGCAGGCGAATAAAATTCCGGCCAGCGGCACGATAAAAATCCACACGCCCCGGAAATAATTTTTTAGGTCCGCGTCACTCATGGTAGAATGATCTACCAGCGAAACAAACAGATACCAAAGCCCTATATAGCCCCACCAAGTGTGGGGCGTTTTTATGATATACTGCAAAAGGAAATAGCCAACGGTAAATCCTACCACAGTAGGAGCCACCGCAATCAAGGCATGCTGAACCATCTGCATGGGGAACGGCCCCCGGGCACAATAACTCACATGCCCTAGGCAACCATCCTTGTTTTCGAACATGCATACATCCGTCACCTTGGCCCCAGTAACGACCGCCAAAATCAAGTGCGACGTCTCATGAATAAAAGTCCCCGGGAAGGTCACGAAATTCACAAAGGCATACGCAAAATTCACGCTGATCATTCCGAGCAATTTTATCTGGAGACGCTCCAAGGCATATAGGGCAAAACCAGCAACAACCGGCACAAAGATAATGGCAACCGCCACCATAAAGCTGACTGCGGCGACGGCACCCGCCTCGTGGCCCCAGCCAAACCAGGAAATAATTTGATGCATCGAGGGTACGTTAAACATAAAAAACCGGATGCCTAAATATCCAACAGGAAATCTTCCCTATGCAAATTGTTTTCGCGATACGGTTCTTCATCAGGGTAGCCAACAGGATTGCAAAGCAGCAAATGATTTTTTCCGAGGCTGTCCCGAACTACCTTCTTGATGGCGGAATGGGTGTGTCCCGCCTGCCAGATGGAACCATCATCCAGATTACTCAAGAATTTTTCACCTTGAAAATAGAAGTAGGTCGACAGCGGATCCTTCAGATACATTTCGGCCATGCCGAATTCCATGGGCAAAAAATGACTCATCATCACCTTCGGGCGGGCAGCCGTCAAACTGTCCATAATTCCCGCATAATGATTCCAGAGGGCCTCCGTATCATTGCCTTTGTAATTCCAATGGCGACCGTCAAACCAGCGGGTAGACCAGATCATCTTATACTCTTCTACAGAAGCATCGGGAACATGCTTGTAGGTAAAATCGCACATGCCCATGCACCCGGCAAAAACATCTACCGTCAAATTTTCCAGCAGGTGAAGGTTTGGAATTTTCGCAGCCTCTTCCAGGTAAAAGGTAATCTTACTTTCGGACGTAGGGAAATCTCGATCCGAACCGAAAACGCCCTCACGTTCACAAATGACATCGTGATTTCCCAGGCATACAAAAACCCGGCTGTACTTCGTCGCGATAAACTTCAGAAATTCGACGTAGGTAAAATAATTGTTGGCAATGTCCCCTGCGATACAGCAAACATCCGCCGGCAAAAAATTCCTGTCGAAAAATTCCTGAAAATAGCGATGCAGTAAAGATACTGTCCGTGTTAGGGGCGCGTAAAAATCAATATGCAAATCGCTAACGAAGAAACATTTCATAGGTGCAAATTTACATTTAAAAATTTTTCCTGTTAAGTTGCTTTTTGTTAGATTTCCTGGTCACCATGATCAAGATCCGTTCCGCAAGAATCGAAGACGCCGCCGCGCTACAGGCCATCTACAAACCCTACGTAGAAGACACCGCCATTACCTTCGAGTATGACGCCCCCACCGTAGAAGAATTTGCAGCAAGGATTGGGGGAACGCTGGAAAAGTACCCCTACCTGGTAATAGAACGAGCAGGAGCCGCCACGGGTTCCGACGAGAACAGCACAGAAATTCTTGGCTATTGCTACGCGGGAGTTTTCAAGGGACGAGCCGCCTACAATCGCAGCGTAGAAACATCCATCTACGTAAAGCTTGGCGAACATGGGAAAGGCTACGGCCGAGCCCTGTACACTGAACTGGAACGAGAATTGAAATCCCGTGGATTCCTGAACACATGCGCCTGCATCGCAAGCCCCAAACCAGGCAGCACCCGCCTAGATAACAGCAGCCAGAAATTTCACGAAAAGCTAGGCTACACTCTAGTAGGAACCTTCCACGATTGCGCCTACAAATTCGGGCAATGGTACAACATGATCTGGATGGAAAAGATGCTAGGGGAGCATTTGTAGATTATGTTCAAGTTGGGAGGACCTATGAGGATTTTATATGCAATATTGTTATTGTGCGTCAGCGGGATTGCACGCAACCTACTTGAAAATGACTTATCAACCATCGGTTTCTGCTGTTTTGGAGATTGCAAACCTGAACCAAATCAAGAAGACGTCATTGATTCCCTGGTTCCAAGCATATTCAAAAGCTTGCCCACCGTTCAAGAAAAACTGGATCACCCCAAAAACAAATTCACTCCGGTCATCGGGGTTGTCAATCACATAGAAGTGGTAGCACACTCCAGCAAGTGGAACGCCTATTCTTCCCGTTGGGACGACAACCCAGTCCTATGCATTTTTGACGACCCAGATTGGCGATCAAACCGGTCGATTGTCGTAAGCAATGTGGACAACGAAATAGCGGAGCAATTCACCGCATGGGACAACTGGCTAGATTCCACTCAAAGTGTTCTAGAACGGAGGGCTACCTTAGACCAACTGCATTCATTTTCTGATTTAAGATTTATCCGTGACTCACGCGAGGTATTAACCCAACTAATCAAAGTTGGTATAAAAGCCACCTATTCCTACGACACCAATTCTCGTTCATGGAAGGAAGCCGATACAACGGTTTACCTTTACCTGCCCGTCATCACCACCCCCTACTACGTCCCTGCAAAAAACGGGATAGAAAATTCCGTCGATTTACTTAAAAGCCTGATTCATATACCACGAAATTCAAAGAGAGTATTTTTTGGAGACGGATTTTCTCAGCAGGTTTCAACTAATCAGCCCGAGGAATTAGACCCCAACCAACTCAAGGTTCTTCCATACAAATATTCCTTCCGCATCCCGAGAAATCCCATTCCAAAATTGCATCAAGAAATCGGACACCTTATCCGGGAAAAACGCTTCAGCGAAATTTCCAAAGCTATGGATAAAATCATCAATGCAGCAGATTCCACCTACCCCATCTTTGGCTCAGCCCTTACCGATGAAGATTACAAGTGGTTGAATCTTCTTTCTGGAAACGGAATCCGATTGACTCCCTACGATACCTTAAAGTACAGGGAATCTCATAGAAGCCTCCAAGGAGTAGCGAGTAGAGCAATCTCAATACCAGAAATTTATTCCTGGTTAGATAGCGATGGTGCCTACAATGACATCCTAAAAATTGAAGATGACTTTAGCCGTATAATCGCGTTGAATGAATACGCTTTCAAAAAGCGTTCATCAGAAAATCAAAAAGAAAAAATGGCAGTTCTTATAGAAGAGAATTTGGACAAAATCCCCAATCAAGATTTAAGACATTACCTGGTGAAGCGTTACTGGAATCGAGAAGAATATGGCGGTTATTTTTCCTTTGGCATAGGGCCTGCACTTGATTTCCCCCTTGGAGGTCTATCTTCATATATCGACCCCGGAATAGGCGTATCTATGTTCATAGGCGGTGGGTATAAGCAATTTGGTGCCGAGTTCCTTATGCAAATTTTCCCCGATAAGGAGTTAAAAAAACGTCCTGAGCAAATTTCCGAAAATACAAACGACTATATCTACGACAGCTTCGTCATCGGTCTAGATCTTCACTACCGCTATCTCAATACAAAGTATTGGGAAGCCGACGCATACATCGGTCCCACCGTAAATATCAGCAGAATCATAAATATTGATTCCAACGAAAAAGATTGGCCCGTCGATCAAACGTCTGTAGGTCTAGATTTTGGCGGAACTCTAAGCTATTTTGAACTAGGTCATGTATTTGGGCTGAGGCTTCGCCTAGGCGCATCTACCGAAAACGCAACAAAAGCCTTTGATACATTTTCTCTGAAGCCCTATACCGCCCTAGAAATCATCGTCAAATACAACGCAAAAAATAAGGTTGATTTTGACTGGAGCAAGTACGGGGAATAAAATTTATCCACCTAACTGATCTTCCAGTTCCTTGATAGAGGGCAGGCAACTCTTGAAATCCTTCGGGTAAATTTTCAACAATTCAAATTCTGAGATGGCGATGGGATTGACCGAGCCCTCCAAGGAATACTGCGCAAGAACTTCGTCCTTGTCCTTGCACACCAAAATACCAAGCGTAGGCTTGTCTTCTGCGCTTTTCAACAAATGATTCACGGCCACCACGTAAGTGCTAAGCTGTCCAATGTACGCAGGTTCAAACTTCCCTGTTTTCACTTCAACAACCACATAGCAGTGCAACTTGGTGTTGTAAAAAAGCATATCAAGAAATTGTTCCGTTTCACCGACCTGCAAACGATATTCTCGCCCCATGTAGGCAAAACCGCGTCCAAGTTCCATCAGGAACATTTCAATATTCTTGAGCAGAGCGTCTTTCAATTCCCGTTCCTCAAAATCGCTACGAACTTCCACAAAGTCAAAGCAATACGGGTCCCGAGTCAATTCACGAGCCAAGTCCCCCTGCTCCTTGGGCAAAGTCGTTGTGAAGTTAGTAACGGCTCTACCTTCACGCTCATACAGGTCTGTATCAAGAAACGTGAGCAATACGGAACGGGACCAACTGTTTTCAATGGTCTTTTTTACGAAGAAAAGAGCCTTTTTAGGGGAATTTTTACAAGAATCAATAATAAAGCGATGATGTCCCCAAGGGATTTTCTTCAAATCGTCCACAAGTTGTGGACGAATTCGGTTGTTCAAATCGTCAGCAAGTTGCTGACGATTTTGTCCTTCTACATAATCCTTGTACAAATCGTAGAAATACACGGCGTATTTCAGAGTCGTCGGCGAAAAACCCTTGGCATTCGGGATTTCACGGCGTAAATCATCGCTGAGTTTTTTATAGAACCCGCTGCCATAGGTATTCTGGAATTTTTTCTGCTGAATGTCGCGACCCAAGCTGTAGTAAAAGCCAATCAACTCGCCGTTAACAGCAATGGAAGCCTTGATTTGCGACTGGGCATAACGCTTCTTAAGTTCAGAAATCCAGGTAGTGTAAGTCTGTGGCAGATTATTTGGATTTTTTCTGGGCATAGTATCTCCTTTTTTTTGAAATTTTTTTTTACAAAACAAAAAAACACCTGATTTTTTATCAGGTGTTCAGGAGACTTTTCGTAACGCTCGGGATGAACAATAGCTTTTATATAAAAATTGGCAAGGGTTACTTTGTTAAAGATTTGTAAATTCTAGAAAAGTTTTTCCAAAACTCCCGGCAGTTCGTTAAAGTTATGGAGAACGGCGGCAGGGTTGTTGGCAGTGCCGAAACCGTAAGCTGCGTGGATAAAGGGAATTCCCGCAAAATTTGCAGCAGTTTCATCGCCGAGAGTGTCGCCGATGTAGACGCAAGTTTGCGCAAATTTTTCCTGAAGGTTTCGCGCGGAACTCAGCCCATTTCGTTCACAGATAGCCTTGATGTTTTCGCCCTTGCTTTTGCCAGTGCGTCCAGACATTTCAAAGTCCTTGAAGTACTTCTGCAAATGGCAGGATTCCAGAAAAGCTTCGATGTACCCGCAGGGGCAATTGCTGACGATGAACAGTTCATATTTTTCAGCAAGCTGTTCCATGAACTTCTTTTCAAAAAATAGCGGGGCGCCATGTTCCTTTAAGTAAGCGCAATGAGCCACCGCGCACTGGCTGAAAATATCGGCGCGACGTTCTTCTGCCATGTCAGGGAAATAGATGCGACCTATTTCCTGAAGGTTCTTGCCCATCACATTTCGAAGGTCATCTTCAGAAATCACCTTGCCCGTACCGTTCTTCTGGAACACCTGATTCCATATGAGAGTCAAGGGAGCGACTGTATCCCAGAGGGTTCCATCCAAGTCAAAAATTAGGGCATTAGGCATGGCCGCAAATTTAGAAATTTATAATTGCTGCCCGATGGCGTTAAAGTCTTTGTCGTTCTTGAAAAATTTGGAATTTTCGCTTGGACGCAGACTGCTACGCTTGCCGCTACGGCTGCTGGGGAAAGCAGGCTTAATCGCCGAAGTGCCTTCGTCAGAAGAACCAGGCTTCACAGATTTCACATTGATAGAATCCGTGGAGACCACGAAGTTATCGTAACGCACGAACACATCTGTGGAGGGCGCCCAGGTGTCATCGTCTCCGCCATGGAATGTAGAGAGATAGAACTCGTCTATTTTCTGGTCCTGGAAATCACGCAAACGCAAGGTATCCAAATCTAAAGCAAGTTCTCCGTCGAACCAGCTTTGCACAATACCGTTCTTGTCGCCCGTGCCTTCGGTGGAAACAGAATTCATAACCACGCGGGTCACCACACGGTGCCATTTACCCGGCACAAAATGTTTTTGTTCCGCAGTTTCACCCAGGTTCCATTTGGCGTCATCGCCATAGGTACTCGCCTGATCCACAAAGTACAGATACTGCACCACAGCTCCATTTGCACGCCACATGATGCGGGCGCTCCAGCCGTCACCTACAGAGGGGCGATTTCCGCCAGTATAACATTCACCGCCACAAAGTCCCGGCAGCTTTCCACCTTTCACAAATTCAAAACCAGGCTCGAACTGAATATCGTACGCCACCCACATTTCTTCTGCAGAAACGTTGAGCGGCTGCTTCACCTGCCCGGCGCAGGCGGGGCGCTCGCCCTCGTCATTGGGCCCTACGCAACCCTTTGGGTACTTCAGCTGCAGAACCATCCCGTGCTCTTCATCGTCCTGCACAATCTTTGCATTCTGGCCCCCATTCTGCTCCATGGCATACCAACTGGATACGCCCGCCTTTTTAGGGAAGTCCTCCTGGGCCATCTTATTGGTGTACAGGCCGACAGCACGATTTTCAAAATCCACGGAGAACACCACGTCGGCAAGAACTGACGTAGCGAAAGACAAGATAAATAGACTGATTCCACTGACAAATCTCATAACGCAGCTCTATTGCGAAGACTCACTCCCCTGAAAATACAATCTTTTCGAGGAAAGTGATCCCGCAGATTCAATGAAGCGCAATGCTACTTCGTCAAATATTCTGCAAAATTGAAGCTGTTCAACGAATCAAGCATTATTCCTTCGGGATAATCCTCCATGTTGAACCTCTTCAGCTCCTCCCGGCAAACTCCTGCAAATTCCTGGGCCAGATTATTAAGAATCTTTTCCGCCTTTGCTACAGGCACCACACCCGCACACTCATAATTCATGAAGAAGTCTTCGGATTTGGCGAAAGTTTCAGTTGCCCTGGCTACAGAGCAATCCCCTTCAGACACCATCTCGCCACCAATCCCTTCGCATTTTTCCTGGAAGAAAAGACTATCCCGCTGGCAATGATCCTCGAACAACTCCATGGTCTCGTATACACTGACACCGAGGTAGACCAATTCCGGATTTTTCACATCATTCACAAATTCTTCATTCTCTGTATACAGAAAGTTTACGGATACGGAAAACTGCAACTCGCCTCGACCTATACCGGCGTTATGGTAGTCCAGCCAATAGTTGTTGAGACCAGGAACTTCAATAAACTCCAGTCGCTTATGGGGAAACACGTCAGCCGGACTTCCAACAAAGCACACCTTCAAATCGCCCAAACTAAAACCATACACACCCACCAGGGTATCCATACCCGCTTCGTAACTCTCCTGGAACGAACGACATCCATCCACATACTGCTTGCGATAGGCGTTCCATACAGCGGCCGTATCTATCACGTCCAGCTTCAAAATGCAGGCATGTTCCTGTTCATGGAATTGACCATGCCTGGTTTCGCAATCCTTGCCGAATTCCTCATGATATCCCGAGGTCGTGTCCAAAGAGCCTCCAGATTCCAATTCGTAGATTCGCTCCACAACAAACCAGTTCTTATCCTTTTTCACAAGTTGCATAGACTTGTCACTATAACCCTGCCCGTGAATTTCAACCTGGAGAACTTCCTTATACTCCCCATCGCTAAAATTGCGGACCTCACAAGAACCCACGCGACTTACAAAATTATAAAGGACTTCGTATTCCGGACCATCATGCCTAATGCAGGGGAACGAATCCGCGTCTCCTTCAAAATACTCCTTTTCAGCATCATCCATCTCCACAAAGGAATACTTATCGGCATTTGGAAGTTCGGCGGATCCACCCGCCACTTTTTCGCTGGAACAGGCACAGAGCATAGACAACAGAGCGCCATAGATATACTTCTTCATTTTTCACCTCCTATTGTATTGCGGGTCAGCGGAAAAAACTGCAGGTTCAAATGATAGACCTGTTCAGCAGAATTCTTCTCGGTGGCAATGGCCACCACCTTTCTCCGCAATTCCTCTATTTCACCAACAATTTTTTCGTAGTCCTCTCGGTCGATACCCACGGTGACACCCGAAATATTGCGTTCTTCAACAGAGACCTTGTCCATGGACTCCTTGGCAAAGTCACTCATTTGCTTATGCATGGAGCGCACCAGCATAGGTAGGGCCGCAGCCGATGCTGCCACAGACTTGTTGGTCTGGCGAAAACCTTCCCCATCCTTCTCCAAGAACCCCGCTTTAACCAGGAAACTCAAAGTCTCGCTAACCTCGGCGGCTGTGATGGACGGTATGCACATTTTGGCCATTTCCAAAGGCTTCGCCCCTGGCATCATGGGAGCCAGTTCCCGGATCACGGCATTTTTCCAGGATTCATAAAATGCGTAAGCCTCCCCTTCCAGCAGGCGCACCCTATGGGCTCCAGCGATATCGCACATTTCCTTGTAGGCATTCTTTTTATCGGAATCCTTCTTGGCTTGGCTGAACATCACCAGGGAACGGAAGTACACACGTTCAATCCCTACGAAACCCATGACGGATGCCACACGCTCCACACTGAGGGGAGAAAGACCGCTCTTACCTTCGCACACCAGCTTGATGAAATTCGGCGAACTGAAACCAGCCCGCTTGGCAAATTCCCGCCAGGTGAAAGCGCCGGTCCTTTTGCGGTCTTCGTAGAAGTCCTGCATGTACTGACGGTAGTCCTCGTATTCAATTATGGATTTCAGCATGACGATAAATTAACTTCGTTATTTTACCTCGTCAATAAAAAAATTATACAAAATTAATCTTTTTACACAAAATTCACGCTTTTTATAGCTTCTATACAAAAAATTAAAGTTTTACTATACAACAGTATTCACCATATAGGTGTTCAAGGCAAGCTCAATGCCCTTTTGAGTTTGACAAGCCGTTTTAAATTTGAGTACCTATGAGAAATGCCCAAACGTACTGGTGTAGCAGACCTGCCTCTGCGCCAAGGTGGACAACACTGCCGTACAGGATGGGTTCCAGCTTTACCAGCATAATTTCATTGTGACCGATGAAGGCGACTGGGCGGTGGTTCAGCAGGGCTATTGCGAAAATTCCACGAGCAAGGTTCATAAGGTCCCTCAACAAGAAATGTGGACTCTATTGAAAATATATTTTTGGACCATGGCGTGATTTAATAAGAGGATAAATCATGCTTTCATATTCATTGTTAAATGATTTCCAAACCGAGTGTCGCAAAAACATGTTTACATGTTTTTATGACCGAGGTGCAGAATCAAAATGACGAAGTCATTTCATTCCAGAATCGAGGAAAAAACAATGTCTAGAGTCCATTACAATGAAGAAATGAAGCTGCAAACGGTCAAACTCGTCCTGAAAGGCGAAAAGTCTACAAACCGAGAGTCGCGACAAAGAAACGTGAATTGGAACGGAAACTTAAACAACGTGAAAAGGAACTTGCCGAAGAAAAGTCCGCAAGTCGAATATCGTAAAATAAACTTTTTTGGCTCTTCATCAACATGTGTGGGTGGCTTCGCCACCCTTTTTTGTTGACTTTCGCCTAAATTAAACAAAAAATGGGCTATTTTCTAAAATTTAATCGCCAAAAAAAACAGAAGAAAAAGCCCATGTCAAAATTATACAAATCCATCTTCAATGTCAACGGCTGTACTGTCGTCAAGCAGGAGCAAACCGATACCACGGTCACCATCAC
>NZ_FRAX01000026.1 GCF_900142465.1 Fibrobacter sp. UWH6 | reverse complement strand
TTGCAATTTAGTTATCCTAGCTGGCTCCCATCTGGGGGCCTTTTTTGCATCCTTCAGATTCCGCTCGGATTATGCATTTGCAAATAGAATTCGGGAAACTCGTTGCTCAAAGCTGAAAACTCATGACTCACTTGCAGCAGCGGAAGCCTACGGAGGGGTACTGATTCTGGGGGTAGAAGCTGAACTTGCTTTCGGTACACTTGCTTCCATTGTTGGTGTTCCATGCACCACCGGCCACCAGATACATATTGGGGTGATCCTTGCTTGTGGTAGAAGTCCATTCCCAGAGGTTTCCGTTCATGTCGTACATGCCCCACCAGCTACGGCACTGTTCCTTGCGGCCTACGCGCTTGGCAGCCTTGGTGTTGGTGTTGCACTTGTTCTGCTTGTAGGTGTCACCATAGGAATACTTGGTGTTGTCCTTGCCACGGCAGGCGGCCTGCCATTCATCGATAGAGCAGAGGTGCTTACCTTCCTTGGCGCAGAGGGCCACGGCTTCTTCCTGGGAGACCATGTCCTTGGGAAGTTCGTCGGGGGAGTTGGGATATTCGTAGGCGTCTACGCAGACCTGCTTACCGCCAACAGGAACGGGGTAGGCGTTCTTTCCGCAGACGTTGTCGCTGGCCATGTCATACTTGGCTTCTTCCCAGGGGGTACGGTTGCCCACGGAGTCTACGGCGTAATAGAACACAGAACCGGTCTTGTTGTATTCGATGGCCTTGCCTGCTTCCACAGGATTGTTGGTGTCGCCAACAGAGAGGTAGGTCTTGCACTTGATTTCGTCGCACTTGACCTTCAGCTTGATGGGATCGTAGTAACGGCCTGCGGGGGGAGCGATTTCTGCAACCGGCGGAACCTGGTCGGCGGCGCGGATGGAGTCGGCGATACGCTTCTTTTCGGCTTCTTCGGCGCGGATCTTTTCGAGGGCCGCGAGACTGTCTGCTACGGCCTTCAGGCTGTCCTGACGGGCCTTTTCGATGGCGGCCAGGCTGTCGTTTACATGCTTGATGCTGTCGCGGACATGGCGGATGCTGTCGCGGTTCAGGGCGGGCTTTACCGGTTCCACGACGGCGGGGGTAGTGTCGGCAGGAACGGTATCCACTACGAGGGCGGCGAGACTATCGGCCCTGCGGATGGAGTCTGCGCGCATCTGCTCCAGCTGACGGAGGCTATCAAGGGTGCGGCGACGCTGCATTTCAAGGGCGGTTTCCTGTTCCTTGGCCAGGGCTTCCTGCTTCATCTGGTCCAGGTGGCACTGCACAATAAAAAGGCAGACCAACAAAAGGAACATGAGTACGAGTACGACAACGTTTCTTTTCTTGCGGCTAGATTTGCTTTCGGTGCCCTTGTTTTCTTGATTCTCTGCCATGATGCTTTAATTCCTTTCTTTATTCTGCTTTTTCTGCGGCGGCTTCCGTCTTACCGGTTTCACGAACGTCGTTAAAGAGTTCGCCCCAGTGGCGGATGATTTCCTGCTTCAGTTCCTGGACGCTGATGTTTCGGCGCAGGGAGTTTCTGTAGGCGATGGAGATGTAGCCCGTTTCTTCGGAGACCACGATGACCAGGGCGTCACATTCGGCGGCCAGAGCTTTTGCGGCGCGGTGGCGCATGCCGTAGCCCGCTTCCTTTTCGGCGTTGCCGGTGGGCATGGGGAGGATACAGCCTGCTGCAACAATGCGCTTGCTGTTTACGATAACGGCACCGTCATGAAGGGCGGAGTTGGGGAAGAACAGGGCGCGGAGGAGTCGGGCGCTAATGCGTGCGTCGAGAATTTCACCGGTGTCGGCGTAGTTCCTGAGGCCCACTCGCTTCTCGAGAACGATCAACGCACCGGTGCGGGTCTTTGCCAGGTCCTGGACTGCGGCGGCGATAGTCTTGGTAATGTCATCCAGGCCGCTGGCGTGGAAGAAGAAATTGTGGAGGTCCAGCTTACTGGCTGCGATACCGATTCGGGTCAGCGCGCTTCGGATTTCGGGCTGGAACAAGATCACCACGGCGATAATTCCCAGGGTGGCCAGGTTACTGATGAGCCACACGACGGTGTGCAGTTCCCACCACTGGGCGATAATCCAGGCGAGGATCAACAGCAATCCGCCAAAGAGCATCTGGGCTGCGCGGGTTCCGCGGAACAGCAAAAAGATGTAGTAGAGGATAATTGAAATCAAGAGGACGTCAAGGATGTCCGCCATACGGACATCGATGATGTCGAACAGTTTAAACAGAACCATTCATGCCCTCCAGATAGAGCATGGATTCCTTGGCTTCCTTTACATCGTGGACGCGGATGATACTTGCACCGCCCAGGGCTGCCACAATGCCTGCAGTAACGGTGGGGATCAGTCGGTCGCTGGTTTCGAGCCCCGCCATCTTGCCGATGTAGGATTTGCGGGAGGTGCCGATCAGAACGGGGTAGCCGTCTTCCAGCATGTCTTCCACGGACTTCATCAGGTCGATGTTGTCCTGTACCGTTTTGCCGAATCCGATGCCCGGATCCAGACAGATTTTCTGAGGTTCGACGCCCAAGTCCAGAAGGAGCTTTGCCTGGGCCAGCAGTTCTTCGCGGACTTCCTGTACCACGTTCTCGTAGGGCTTGAAGTCCTGCTGCATGGTTCCGAAGTTTCCGCGCATGTGGTTCAGCACCACACTGGCTCCAGTCTTTGCAACGACTGCAGGCATGTCCTTGTCCATGGCGCAGGCGCTGATGTCGTTGATGATGTGGGCGCCAAGATTCATGGTCTCCTGGGCGACCTTGGACTTCACCGTATCGACGGACATGTAGAAGGTGGGGGCGTCGCTGTTTTTAGCGAACTTGGCCAGACGTTCTACCAGCGGGCAGACTCGGTCCAGTTCTTCCTGTACGCTTACGGGAGCGCTTCCCGGACGGCTGCTTTCGCCACCGATGTCCAGAATGACAGCCCCTTCCTGGAGCAACTTCATGGAATGCTGGAAGGCGGCGTCTAGAGTGTTATGCTGTCCTCCGTCAAAGAAACTATCCGGCGTTACGTTGACGATTCCCATAATGAGAGGGGAGGGCTGGCAGGAGAGAACCTGGTCGCCGATTTTCCAAGGTAAGGCGCGGGACTTGCTAAGAACGGACTTGAACATAAATGCTTCTCGTGGTCGATAGGTGTGAGGTAGAGTTTTTAGTTTTCTTCTTTTGCTTCGGCAGTTGCACTGGCTGTGGTTTCAGCGGAGGCTTTGGCTGCTTCGGCTGGAACTTCAGCGGACTGGGAGCTGCTGTCGCTGGCGGTTTCGGAACCGGTAGCCGGGGCAGGCTTCACTGCTTCAACGGGAGCGTCACTTGCGGGAGCAACAGGAGGCTGTGCACCGGGGTCGGGAGGCGGAGTGTCTTCGGCCTTCTTCTTGGCAGCCATTTCTTCCATGGCCTTGTACTGGCGGCTCTTCTTGGTGCCTTCCAGCTTTTCGCCAGCCATGACGCGGTCGATTTCTTCGCGGTCCAGAACTTCGAATTCGAAGAGGGCTTCGGCCAGGTCGATCAGCTTGTCCTTGTTTTCTTCAATCAGCTTCTTGGCTTCTGCATCCAGACGCTTGATCAGTCCGTTAACAGCCTGGTCGATCTTCTGGGCCATCATTTCGGACATTTCCTTAGGCTTGCTGATTTCGCGACCCAGGAACACTTCGCCATCGGCGCGGCTATAGCAAACAGGACCGATTTCATCGTCGAAGCCCCATTCGGTCACCATCTTGCGGGCCAGTTCCGTGGCGCGCTGGATATCGTTGGAGGCGCCGGTGCTCTGATGGTTGAAGAATACCAGTTCTGCCAGACGGCCGGACATCATGATCATGATGCGTTCTTCGGCGTATTCGCGGCTGTAAGAAACCTGGTCTCGTTCCGGCAGGCTCATGGTTACGCCAAGGGCGCGACCGCGGGGGATAATGGTAATCTTGTGCAGCGGGTCGGAATGCTTGCACAGCAAGGTCATAAGGGCGTGGCCTGCTTCGTGGTAGGCGGTATGGCGCTTTTCCTCGTCGGTCATGAGGAGGGTTCTGCGTTCCGCTCCCATAGAAAGCTTGTCGCGGGCTTCCTCGAAGTCCAGCATGGTCACCTTCTTGTTGTTGAAGCGGGCGGCCATCAAGGCGGCTTCGTTCACCAGGTTTTCCAGGTCTGCACCGGCAAGTCCCGGAGTGCCCTTTGCAACAGCCTTGATATCCACATCGTCTGCCAGAGGCACCTTGCGCTTCTTCAGGTGGACGCGAAGAATTTCTTCACGACCCTTCAGGTCAGGCAGTCCCACTACGATCTGACGGTCGAAACGACCCGGACGGAGCAAAGCCTTGTCCAGAACATCGGGGCGGTTGGTGGCTGCAATGAGGATCACGCCTTCGTTGGCGGTAAAGCCATCCATTTCCACCAGCAACTGGTTCAAGGTCTGTTCGCGTTCGTCGTGTCCGCCACCAAGGCCTGCACCACGCTGACGACCGACGGCATCAATTTCATCGATGAACAAAATACAGGGAGCATTCTTCTTTCCGTTTTCAAAAAGATCACGGACTCGGCTAGCACCCACGCCCACGAACATTTCCACGAAGTCGGAACCACTCATGCTAAAGAAGGGGACTCCAGCTTCGCCGGCAACGGCGCGGGCCAGCAAAGTCTTACCGGTACCCGGAGGGCCTACCAACAATGCACCCTTGGGGATACGTCCACCAAGTGCGTCAAACTTTTTGGGATCCTTAAGGAATTCTACAAGTTCCTGCAAGTCCTGCTTGGCTTCGTCACAGCCTGCGACGTCGGTAAACAAGGTCTTCTTCTTTACGTCCAGCTGGCGGGCCTGGCTCTTGCCGAAGGCGAAGGGGTTCTTGCCGCCACCGCCCATCTGACGGCTCATCATAAAGTAGAAGAACACAATCAGGAGGATTGCCGGCATGAATGCCACCAGGGTATCCATCCAGGAGGATTCTTCGTGGATGACCTTGACCTTGACTCCCTTGAAAACTTCCCAGGCGGTAATCTGCTCGTTGGTGACGTCCAGCATGTGGCTGACGAAATGCTTGGTCTTGCCTGTATCTTCGTTCTTGGCGAAGCGGGCGATCACGCTCTGACTCTTTTTCGCGGCGGCCTGCTCTTCGGCAGTCATTTCGCGGGCGCCTTCGATGATGATGCCATCCTTGGTCTTCTGCAGGCTCAGTTCCGTAATGACCTTGGTGGAATCTCCCATCATGGCCAGGAATTCCGTGCGGGTCATGTTGGCTTCTTCATTTTTCCCTGCCAGGGGGAACATAATGAATAGCAACAGGATCATCACGATAAGGATGATAAAGTTCTTGTTCTTGTATGGGGGCGTGGGCTTTCCACTTTTGCCGGGGCGTTGACTCATACTTTCCCTTTAGAATAGTTCAAAAAATTTCGTACACCGACAAAATACAAATTATTAAATGTCTGCTGAGGCCTTCTTCTCGCAAATTCTGATAATATTGCGTTTTTTCTCGATGAATCGGGTGCGGTAAGAGAGGTTCCTGATGTCGTTGAGCAGGGCCTTGCCCTTGAAGGTTCCTACGGGGAATCGGTAGCCTTGACGATCCAGCCATAAACGGAAAATTTCGTCCATTCCATTCTTTAGGGAAATCTTTCCTTTTTTGGTGTCGAGGGTAAGGCCGTCATCCCTTGAAATGACAAGCGGTAGGAATAGCTTGTCTGCAATAGTCAAGATCCTTTCGTAGGCGGAAACAGTTTTTGACGCAATCCGGACCAGCTGACTTGTGGCCCCGGGATGCAATTTTTCTAGGGTGGGGAGTGCTTCGTGCCGAATCTGGTTGCGGGTGAACTTTACGTCGGAATTGCTTTCATCTTCACACCAGTCCAGATTATTATCGCGGGCGTATTCCTGCAGTTCCTTGCGGGAAACGTCAAGAAAGGGGCGGTAAAGGAAAACCGCTTCATGGGGGAGGTCCGTGTCGGTTGCTAGCAGGCGAACGCTCTGGATGCCCTGCAATCCTGCCAGGCTTACTCCGCGACGTAACCTGAGGTACACGGTTTCCGCCTGGTCTCCGGCGTGGTGGGCGGTAACGATGGCGTCGGCGCGGTTCTCGTGGGCGAATTTCCGCAATGCATCATAGCGGGCATCCCGTGCGTTATTTTCTAACGAACCCTCTGCGGCTTTTAACGCTTCTCCATCCAACGTTCCTAAAAAAAATTGGCTCTGGTTTTGTGCGGCAAAAACCTTAACAAATTCAGCATCCCGATCTGCCGTTCCTTCTCGCAGCCCATGATGCACATGGGCAATTCCCAGCCATTCAATGCCGAGGTCTGCTTTGTGGGTTACAAAAAAGTGGGCGAGGCAGATGGAGTCCAGACCGCCCGAAACAGCAAGAAGCAATCGCTTCCAGCCGTTTTGCTTGATTTTATTTCTAGTGGATTCAAGGAATGATGGGGGGGGATTGCTCAAAACAAAAAACCTTTATCCTCTATCCTTTATACTCTCCGCTATTTTTCGCAGACCTTGAAGAAGCAGCTGCGGGCTCCTGTGTGGCAAGCCACTTGCGGCCCCTGCATACGGACCTTGAACAGCAAGGCGTCGCTATCGCAGTCGGTGGCCCATTCCACGACGGTCATGACATTTCCGCTGGTGTCGCCCTTGTGCCAGTATTCCTTGCGGCTACGGCTCCAGAATACCATTTCGCCACATTCCTGTGTGCGGCGGAGGGCTTCCTCGTTCATCCATGCCATCATGAGAACGTCACCCTTGTCTGCATCCTGAACGATAGCGGGGGCCAGCATCACTCCGTCTACTTCCACTTCGAACTTCACTTCTTTCATGATATCTTCAAATTTCATTTTGAATCCTTTTTTTTTGGATTCTTCGCTTCGATGCTTTTGCATCTTCGCTCAGAATGACGTTTGCTATTAACCGCGGACTTGGCCTTCGCCACGGAGCACCCACTTGTAGGTGCAGAGGCTTTCAACGCCCATGGGGCCACGGGCGTGGAGCTTGTCGGTGGAAATGCCCACTTCGGCGCCAAGGCCGTATTCGCCGCCGTCTGCAAAACGGGTGCTGGCGTTCACCATGACGCTGCTGGAATCCACGTTGGCCACAAAGTAGTCCTGCACGCTTGTGTCTTCGGCAACCACGGCTTCGGTGTGGCGGCTGCTGTACTTTTCGATATGGTCGGCGGCTTCTTCTACATTTTCAACGAACTTGACGCTGGCCTTCAATGCCAGGTATTCGGTGTGGTAGTTGGCTTCGTCGCCGATATCGGTGACGTTGGTGATGCCTTCCAGACGCTTCTGGGCGTCGGCGTTACCGAACAGTTCTACGCCGCGGCTGGTGAGGGCTTCCACAAGACGCTTCACGTCGGAGGAGGGGAGGGCCTTGTCAAACAGGACGCATTCCATGGCGTTGCATACGCCGGTGCGCTGTGTCTTGGCGTTGATCAGGATGTTCTCTGCCTTTGCGATGTCGGCGGACTTGTCCACATAAACGTGGCAGATACCGTTAAAGTGCTTGATGACAGGAATCTTGCTCTGGTCCACAACGGCGCGGATCAGGCGTTCGCCACCGCGGGGAATCACCAGGTCTATGCAGTCGTTGCGCTGCAACAGCATGCTGACCAAGTCGTGGCTGGATTCCGTTACCAGCTGGACGGCATCTTCGTCAACGCCATTTTCGGTGAGGGCCTTGCGGAAGATATCAGCCAGACACTTAGCGCTGTTGATGGATTCCTTGCCGCCACGGAGAATCACGGCGTTTCCCGCCTTAAAGCAGAGGCATGCCCCGTCGATGGTCACGTTGGGGCGGCTTTCGAAAATAAAGAACACGGAGCCGATAGGCACTGCCACGCGGCTGATCTTGATTCCGTTCTTCAGTTCGCGGGCTTCCAGAACCTTGTTCAGCGGGTCAGCGAAGGCGGCGATCTCTTCGGCACCCTTGGCCATGGATTCGATGCGGGCGTCATTCAAAGTCAGACGGTCCAGCATGGAGTCGCTAATCTTACCCTGGGCGGCGTCGGTGTCCAGCTTGTTTGCGGCGAGAATTTCCGGCTTGCTTGCGCGGAGCAGTTCTGCCACGCGGGCCAGAACCTTACTGCGGGTCTCTGCGCTGAGGGTGCGGATTTTCTTGCTTGCCTTGCGGGCGTTTTGGGCCAGAAGGTCGGAATATTTCTCTAAATCGACAGTGTTCATGCTGTAAATATAGCTATCGCGACGGCCATCGTCCAAGTTGGAATATTCTTCGCTTGGAATTTTGGGAAAACTGCTTGCTTTTTGTAGTAAAAAAGTATACTTTGAAATCAATACAGGTTTGTTTTTACTCGCGACATTAACGGGTAGTCGCCAGGGTATCGGACTTGGGTGTTTAGACTCGGTGCTTGCCTTCTCTCTCATAAGGCACCGAGTCTTTTTTATTTATAGGTAAGCGGGTCGGTCCCGCTAATTTTATATAAAATAAAAGACCGCGGAGTGTATCCGCGGCCTTTTAGCTTTAACCTGTTTGCTTTTCGCTATTACAGCAGTTCCACGATCTTGGTGAACAGTGCGTCGGCGAGGGCGTTGGTTTCAAGACCTTCGAAGACGTTGAACTGGTTGAACATGATCTTACCCTTACCGAAGGGGTAGAGCTGCAGGTCGCAACCGGTCTTCACTTCGCCTTCCTTCAGGGAGACGGAACGTGCGAACACCTGTGCGCCGGGCAGTTCGTTCAGGGAAATGCTGGGCATAACCGCTGCGGCGTTGTGGTCCAGAACTGCGGTTTCTCCAAATACGGATGCCAGGGCGGAACCCTTGGGCAGGTAGTGGAGGCTCATTTCGTTGGCACCGGTGCTCCAGTGAGATTCAATGTTGCTGTCGAAATGGTGGCTCTGGTTCAGGAAGTCGATGTCGTCCTGGGTCATGTCAGAAAGCAGCAAGGTCTTGCCGCCGTTCTTGACCACGTCGATTAGCTTGTCCAGAATTTCATCGGGCCAGGAGCTGAGGTTTGCGGTAAAGATGATGGGTTCCTTGCCGGAGAGTGCGGCCAGTGCGTCGCTGGATTCTTCGCTTTCGTCCAGGAAGCAGACCTTCTTCATGGCGGAACGTACATCGGCCTGGTCGATAACGATCAAGTCTTCTGTAGACGTATGGATGGTGTTGCCGTTGTCCAGCAGGGTAATCTGCAGCTGGTACTTGCCCTCATTGCGGGGGGCCATCATGGTGCAGATGCCCAGCTGAGTCAAGCTGGTCTTGCCGGCCGGTTCTTCCGGTTCCATAGTCTGGCTAGAAATTTCCTTGCCCTTGGCGTCCAGCAGCTTGACTTCTACAGAAACTTCTTCGAGACGCTTGTTGTTCAGGAGGGTAATCTGGAAGCTGATTTCGCTCTGGGGGGCGACCACGTGTTCCAGTTCGCTGACAAGAGCGCGGCTGGGGGTGGTGATTTCCTTGGTGAAATCTTCGAAGCCCTTGCTTACGCGGTTTTCGTCATTGATACCGCAGAAGTCGGTGCTGCAGTCTGCCCACTGATCCAGGAAGAAACCGGAAATCTGGGGGTTGCTCTGGAAGGCGCTGACCTGGTCCAGCTTGCTCTTGAGGCCAATGCCGTTTACGTCGCTGCAGAAGTCCCTGTAAGACTTCCATACAGAAAGGTCGCTTTCCACAAAGTTTTCGATGGACTTGACGAAAGTCTTGACGGCCTTCTGGTTCTTGGTGCAACGGGGACCCTTGATGGTGGTTGCATCCTTGGGAAGAAGGGTGTGGTTCTTCAGGGTCACCAGCATCTTGTTGGAGATATCCTGTGCTACGTTTTCTTCTTCGTCCTGGAAGTGAGCGTCGCCAAGACCTGCATCCGGAACCATCAGCTCTTCGTTGTCGCGGTCGAAGCTGTGGGCCAGGTAGTGGGTGTAGGTGGCGCTGGGGCTCATGCGGGGGTTCACGCGGAGCGTTGCGTAAGCAGAAATGCGGTCTACGGTAACGGGCAGGAGCTTGCCGGTATCCTTGCGGAAGTTGCCTTCGTTATCCAGGTAGATACTGTTCAGGTTGCTGATTACCGGGCGGGTCATGTCTACGGGGCCGATGGCGTTCAGCATCTTGTTGCCGTTCTGCAGCAGGAAGGTGCCGTTTTCGGAACCCAGGACCCACACACCGATACAGGGGTGGTTGTGCTGTTCCTTGATCAGGTCGTTAATCAGCTTCTTGGCGATTTCCAGACCCTGGGGGGTGGAACGCATGGTGTGGATGGGGAATTCCTGGAAGACGATCAAACCGATCTTGTCGCAGATGTTCAGGGCTGCCTCGGTCAGAGGTGCGCCGCAAGAACGGATGGCGTTGAAGCCTGCTTCCTTGACGGCCATCAGGTCCTTTTCCAACTTGGGGTTGTTGTCGGTCCAGAGACCGCCTTCGCTCCACTGCTGGTTGTAGCTGACGCCCTGGATCTTGAGAATCTGGTCGTTCAGGTAATAGTCGCCCTTAAGGCAGTCGAACTTGCGGAAGCCGAAGGTGCGGACGACGGGGAAGGCATATTCGGGACGCTTGATTTCCTTGCCGTCCTTTTCCTTGGCGGCCTTGATTTCCATCTGGAATTCGATGGCGAAAACGTTGGGGTGGTCGGGGCTCCACTGGAACTTGTCTCTCTTCAGTTCCTTCACTTCGAACACGTAGCGCTGGGTGGCGTTTTCCTTGTCCAGCTTGATGTTATTGATGAAGTGTTCGTAGACTTCGCCTGCCGGATTCTTCATGAGAACGCGGAGACGGGTCTGGAAGCCACGGGGGTTGTTGAAGCTGACTTCGCAGGCGATGCGGTCCTGGTCCAGGTCCGGTTCCACGTGAACGTCAGAAATGAAGGCTGCAGTACCGAGAACCAGGCTTACATCGCCATAGATACCGCCAAAGGGGTACTGGTTCCAGGGGAGGCCGACGGGCATTTCGCTAGGATGGGCAAAACGGTCGTCTGCGCCTTCCTTGGATTCGCGGCCGAAGTCGATACGGCTGTTGGCGGCGCCCATGTTGGCAACGCGTACGCAGAGCACGTTTTCTTCGCCGATCTTCAGGGCCTTCTGTGTTTCAAATTCGAAAGGAGTGTAGGCGCCGAAGTGGGTGCCCAGCAACTTGCCGTTCAGCCAGACAGTTGCATGAGTTGCGATACGGTCGAAATGCAGGAAAATACGCTTGGTCACCTGCTTTTCATCTTCGATGGTGAAACGTTTGAAATAGTAAGCGCAGTCCTGGGACATCAAAAACTTGTCGAATGCGCGTTCCCAGACGTGGGGAACCTGGACAGTTTCAGTGTTTGCCGGATAAGTTGCGTACCAGCGGTTGGAAATACCGGTGTCTTCGGTATCCCAGAGCATCTGCCAGTCGCCATTTAGACTCATTATCTTACTCATTTGAGGGTCCTTTATAGTTATACGGGGGCAAAGTTAGGAAAATAATGGGCGGCGAACAACGATTGTTAGGCGAAGGAGGGGCTAAAAAGGGGGGATTTTCGGGATGGTACCGCAAATTTTTAAAAATATGTTCATTTTCTGTGGATAAACCCTTTAATTTTTTTGACGGCGTTGCTAAATTTGTGGTCCCAATAGCAACTTAAAAAGGATTACAAAATGTATTCTATTGTTGAAACAGGTGGTTTCCAGTATAAAGTCGAACTCGGCAAGACCTACAAGGTTCCGACCCTCGACGCAGCTGTTGGTTCCGAACTGGAGCTCAAGTCCGTTCTTCTTTTCGCAGGAAAAGAAGTGCAAATCGGCACCCCTGTCCTGAATGATGCTTCCGTCAAGGTTGAAGTTCTCGACCACGGCAAATACGATACCATTATCGTGTTCAAGAAGAAGCGTCGTACTCGTTACGAACGTCGTAACGGTCATCGTCAGGGCTATACCGAGGTGCTCGTAACGGAAATTCGCTCCGGCGCAGAATCCGCAACTGTTGAACCTCAAGTTATTACCCGCAACCGCGCTCGCGTGGCTGCCCTTGCTAAGCAGAAGGCTCAGAACAAGCCCCTCACTCGCAAGGAAAAGATCGCTCAGGGTCTCCCGAAGCCTGCTAAGGTCAAGAAGAACTCTCTGCGTAAGGCTAAGGAGGCTTAATCCATGGCACATAAGAAAGGTCAAGGTTCTGTTCGTAACGGTCGCGACTCTAACGCCAAGTATCTTGGTGTCAAGAAGTATGCTGGTGAAGTTGTCAAGGCTGGCAACATCATTGTCCGTCAGCGCGGTTCTCACTTCCACAACGGCAAGAATGTCGGCATGGGCAAGGATTTCACCTTGTTCTCCCTCATTGATGGCGTCGTGAAGTTCGAATACGTCGATGCAAAGCGTCAGAAGGTTTCCGTTTACGCTGAAGAAAACTAATTAAGACGCAAGGGAAACCCGAAGGTTTCCCTTGGAGCCTTTCCTAGAATCTTTGAGTAAACAAGCTAAAATGCTTTTGAGTAAGGTCATCCGCAAGGGTGGCCTTATTTTTTTTGCTAATTTTTCTTCTATGGTCAAGAGATTTTTGTCTTTTTCTGTTTTTGCGTTGCTGGTTGCTTGTTTGGGCTCCGTTTTTGTCGCTTGCTCCGATGATGATAGCGAGGTTGAATACCTTTTTAACAGGGAAGTTTCCGAACTGACTGTCCTTAGGGAGTGCGCCTCTTCTGCCGACAGCGGGGCTTTCTGCTATCAGGTCCGTTATCAATATCCCATCGACAAGGATGATCTTTCCAAGATTTACCTGTGGTTCGATTCTACGGTTGTGAAGGACTCCACCAGGTCTGTGGGAAGCAAGGAGCTGGACAGGGCCGATACCGTTATCGAGTATAAGAAGACCAAGGCTCTCTACGATACGGTGGATCTTACCGGAAGCGACATTCTGGAAAGTGTCAGGGAATCGAAGCGCGAAAGCCTGATGGTGGCCATCTATTGCGAGTATACCAGCGGCGGTCCCGGTTCGGTACAGCATGTGTATATTCATTTCCGGGATGATATCGCCCCTCTGTTTTCTGTGCTGGACCGTCCTGAAACGAAGTGGACTACGGGCGCGGAATTTAAGTGGACCCGACCCACAGACCAGACGGACTATTACGACCCCAACGACTTGAGCGGCGTGATTGCCGGCTACAACATTATCATCTATGCCGAAAACCAGGATGAAGATCTTTCCAAGATCAAGGTGACGGTCAAGTCTCCTGATGGCGTTGATTCTACCGGCAAGGAAATCTACAAGCGTAATGCCCATTTTTTCTCCAATGGTGATTCCCTGTGGGAAGAATCTGTGGAAGTTCGAAAGTCCAACAAGAACCGTCTTCACCTCTTGATCAAGGATGGCAAGGGGTATAATGCAGACGAACCCGATTCGAATATTTTCAGTTTGGTGATTGAAGGCCTGAAAGCCGAAAGCAAGTACAAGATTGCGTCTACCGCCTTTGATGCCAACGCCCAGTATGCGGGTAACGATTACATGTCCGAAAGTTCCTGGCATGACTTCTCGACCACCGATTCCATTGCACCCTTGATGCCTACAAAAATCTTTACTCTCAAGGATACCTTGTTCCCCAACATGGCCCGCCTTGATAGCAATAACCGCCTGCGTATTTTCTGGAGCCGTAGTGTAGACCCGCTGAAGGAAGATCATAATATCGATGTGGATTCAGTCCTGACCTTGCCCAAGGACTGCCTGATGTTGCTGTGCTACGATACCGTTGAAACCTACGAAATTGAAACCTTCAACAAGAGTGCCAACAAGTGGGAAAGGCATGAATGCCCGGATGACACCTGCCAGTACAACAAGCTTTACCAGATAGACGGTGACAGCGTGCAGATCGTGGCTGACGAAGTAAGCGCCAAGGGCGTTTCCGCATTCGTTACCGATACGATCCGCTGGGTGTCTCCCGGCGATACGTTGATCCTGCGAATCCGCGCTGTGGACAGGTCTGGCTACAGTTCCATCGCCCTTGTCGATACAGTTGTGGTCTCTCCGGGAGAACTGGCTAGCCAGGTGGAATGCCCCGAGGGCTTTATTGCGGTGAAGGCTTCCGACACTACCGGCGTCTTCTGCATGGAACGTTATGAACACCGTAACGATTCCGGCGAATTCATGGTGAACGTCCTGCATTCCGAAGCGTTGGAGGCTTGTAGTTCGATTTCTGCAAGCGGGTTTACGGTGAGCCTGTGCAAGGAACGCGACTGGGAACTGGTTTGCCTTTCTGGTGGGTCGTTATCTTACGGCGTTGTGGAAGATGCTTCCGATGGAGTCGTGGATTACCTCTATTCCTATTGCAATGTGGCGACCAACGATTCCTTGTCTGCGGCATCTATTGCTACGCGCAGTTCTAGATGCGTGAATCCCATGGGCGTGTTCGACCTTCCTGGCCAGTATCAGGAATGGGTGCTGGGCCGCTCCGAAGATACCTCTGTCGTGGTTCGTGGTAGCAGCTATAAGAAGATGGGTGGCGTCGACCTGGAATCCCAGGCCCTGTGTACCAACCGCAGCTTCCCCTACTATACCCGCCCTGAATATACGACGGATTCCGTGTTCCTTTATCGCGAAGGTACTCGAGTGGATACGGTGTATACGGCTGACACTTCTAGGACGCTGTACAAGATTCTGACCAAGAAGGACTTCAAGGATTCCTTGCAGTTCTTTGATGTTCAGGATTCCAACGGCAATTCCGTGGGTGTGGACTATGCTCCCTATGGCGAGTACAAGAAAGGCGGCGAGAAGTGGCTGGAGACTTTGGGTGGCAGTCTGAAGTATGTCCCTGACCATATCGAGGTGGTATTCCTGACGGGGAAGAAGACCATGTATCGCGAAGCTTCGGCTTTCTATAAGTCTTCGTCGATTGGTTTCCGTTGCTGTGCCTACCCCGAGTAAGCCGTAGGCCGGATAATTCATTGGATTTCTATGGAAAACGTTTCTGAATTTTTGAAAGTGGCCGAAGAACTTGCCCGCAAGGCGGGGGAGGTCTGTCTGGAGCTGCAGAACAATCTGGGTGACGTCAAGTACAAGTCGGCCAAGGACGTGGTGACTATTGCCGATGTCACTAGCGAAAAGCTTATTGTGGAAGGCCTCCGTGCCGCATTCCCCACCCATTCTATCCGTACCGAGGAAGCGGGTGTTATTGAAGGTTCCGATTCGCGTTACCGCTGGATTATCGACCCGGTAGACGGAACCGTGAACTTTAGCCGCGGGATCCCCCTGTGGGGTATTTCCATTGCGCTCCACTTTGAGGGTAAGCCTCTTGTGGCCTGCGTCAACCTGCCCAAGCTGGGCGAGATGTTCACCGCTATCAAGGGCCAGGGAACTTTCATGAACGGCAAGCCCGTGCATGTGAGCCGCGAAGACAATCCCACTCATGCCATCGTTAGCAACGGCGACTTCAACGTGGGCGATCCTCAGAAGATTAATGCCCAGAATTCCAAGAACTTTGCGGCGGAGGCGGTTGCCTTTGAACGTGTGAAGTGTCTCGGTTCTGCGGTTATCGAAGGTTGCTTTACCGCTTGCGGCCGCCTGGATTGCTTCGTGATGACCATGAGCTATCCCTGGGATATTGCCGCTATCGCCCTTCTTGTGGAAGAGGCCGGTGGCCGTTCTACCCATATCGACGGTTCCGAAATGCAGTTCGTGGATGCGGAACAGGTTATTTTCAGCAATGGTCTGCTTCACGAAGTACTTGTTCAGACGGTCAAGTAAAGTTAGACGGACTGAGCCCGATTTTTTCCAAAAATTGTAATGAAGAGCCCTCGAAAGGGGGCTCTTTTTGTCTGTTTAAGGGGGTTGGGATGACGTTTTTCGTAAAATGAAGTGTAAAACTATGTTTACAAATTAGAGTGAAAATAGTGGGCTTACAAAAATGTAGGTTTTTGGAAGTATGACCCTTTAAATTTAATCAAAAAACGCAATTGTAAAATCTGCTGAAAAACTAACTTACAAAAATGTAGGAAATGAACGTTTTTTGTACAGTACCACTTGTTTTTTTTCATTATTTGTTATCTTTATTTCCGTAACAGAAATACCACTCGATGGTACAAAGTTTTATCTAAACAACAACTCTCATTGGAGATAATATTATGGCAATCCAGAATGCTTACCTCAAGTCCGTCTATGAAAAGGTCGTCGCTCGCGATCCGGACCAGGCTCTCTTCCACCAGGCTGTTCGTGAATTCCTCGAATCCCTGGACCCCGTTCTCGCTCAGGACAAGTCCTGGGAAACCAACGGCGTGATCGACCGCCTCGTCGAACCGGAACGCGTGATCACTTTCCGCGTACCTTGGCTGGATGACAAGGGCAACGTTCAGGTTAACCGCGGTTACCGCGTTCAGTTCAACTCCGCTATCGGTCCTTACAAGGGCGGTCTCCGTCTCCGTGGCGAAGTGACTCTCTCCATGCTGAAGTTCCTCGGCTTCGAACAGATCTTCAAGAACTCCCTGACTACTCTCCCCATGGGTGGCGGCAAGGGTGGTTCCGACTTCGAACCCAAGGGCAAGTCTGATAACGAAGTGATGCGCTTCTGCCAGTCTTTCATGACTGAACTCTGCAAGCACATCGGCGCTGACACCGACGTTCCGGCTGGTGACCAGGGTACTGGCGCTCGCGAAATCGGTTACATGTTCGGTCAGTACAAGCGTATCCGCAACGAATTCGTTGGCGTTCTCACTGGTAAGGGTCTCTCCTACGGTGGTTCTCTCGCTCGTACCGAAGCTACCGGTTACGGCCTCTGCTACTTCACCCGCGAAATGCTGAAGGATCTCGCCAACACCTCTTTCGCTGGCAAGACCGTCGTAATCTCCGGTTCCGGTAACGTTGCTATCTACGCTACCCAGAAGGCTCAGGAACTCGGTGCAAAGGTTGTTACCGTTTCTGACTCCAACGGCTACATCTATGACCCGAACGGCATCAAGGTTGAAGTTGTTCAGCAGATCAAGGAAGTTGAACGCGGCCGTATCTCTGAATACGCAAAGCGCGTTCCGGGTTCTGAATACCACGAAGGTTCTAAGGGCGTTTGGACTGTCAAGTGCGACATCGCTCTTCCCTGCGCAACTCAGAACGAAATCGACGAAGAATCCGCAAAGGCTCTTATCGCTAACGGCGTGATGGCTGTTGCTGAAGGTGCTAACATGCCTTCTACTCCGGAAGCAATCGAAGCCTTCCTCAAGGCTGGCGTTCTGTTTGGACCTGCTAAGGCTGCAAACGCTGGTGGCGTTGCTACCTCCGGTCTCGAAATGTCTCAGAACTCCGAACGTCTCTCCTGGACCTTCGCTGAAGTCGACGCTAAGCTCGATGGCATCATGACCTCCATCTACCAGGCTGCTTCTTCCGCTGCTGCAAAGTACGGCGACAAGAAGAACCTCGTTATGGGTGCAAACATCGCTGGCTTCCTCAAGGTTGCTGACGCTATGAAGTGGCAGGGCGCTTGCTAATCAAGACCGCTCGCGCAAATTGCAGGTAAAGAACCTCCGATAGCGCTCGCTCTCACAAAAAGGACTGGTCGAAAAAGACTAGTCCTTTTTGCACACGTCAAGACCGCTCGCGCAAATCGCAGGTAAAGAACCTCCGATAGCGCTCGCTCTCACAAAAGGGACTAGTCGAAAAAGACTAGTCCTTTTTGCTCACGTCAAGACCGCTCGCGCAAATCGCAGGTAAAGAACCTCCGATAGCGCTCGCTCTCACAAAAAGGACTGGTCGAAAAAGACTAGTCCTTTTTGCTCACGTCAAGACCGCTCGCGCAAATCGCAGGTAAAGAACCTCCGATAGCGCTCGCTCTCACAAAAGGGACTGGTCGAAAAGACCAGTCCTTTTTGCTCTCATCAAGACCGCTCGCGCAAATCGCAGGTAAAGAACCTCCGATAGCGCTCGCTCTCACAAAAGGGACTAGTCGAAAAAGACTAGTCCTTTTTGCTCACGTCAAGACCGCTCGCGCTAGAATCAGGTAGAAATACTCTGATAAGCGCTCGCTCTCACAAAAGGGACTAGTCGAAAAGACTAGTCCTTTTTGCATTTCGGAGGTGTGTACAAGAGAAAACAATTTTTTCATCTTAGTTGATTTCTTGTATTCCGAATTGGAATAGATTATGGGTGTACATAAGAAAGAGGTTGGTATGAACATTTCAAAATATCTCGAATCCAAGATGAAGTTTTGCATGACCGGTATGGTTGCAGGTCTTCTGGCATTCGGCCTGTCCGCTTGCTCTGACGATTCTTCTTCTTCTGCATCTTCCGAAGACGATGTGGTGGTTTCTTCTGATTCCAAGGATGAAGACAAGGATGAGTCTTCTTCTAGCGTCAAGGATTCTACGGATGAGGAAGTTTCTTCTTCGAGCATCGTTTACGAAGTGAAGGCCCGCGCAAATCAGCTGGTCAAGGACATGGGCGCAGGTATTAACCTGGGCAACGTTTTCGAAGCTCCCAATACGAACTTCAAGGGGTTTGACGATTCCCAGTTCAAGAGCAACTGGAGCGAAACGATCAAGCCCAAGGATTTCAAGGCCTTGGCCGATTCCGGTTTCAAGAACATCCGTATTCCTGTAAGTTGGGAAGAACATGTGACTGGCGAAGGCGCAGAATGCGTCGTAGATGAAGATTGGATGAAGCAGGTCTTCTGGGCTGTAGACCATACGATCAAGAATGGTATGATCGCTGTAATCAACACCCACCATTGGGATGCCATGTACGAGAATCCTGACGAGGAAACTCCTTGCCTCTTGAGCGTGTACAAGCAGATGATGGCTAACGTGATCAAGTATTCTCCCGACTCCCTGGTCGTGGAAACCTTGAACGAACCTCGCGGCAAGCTGACCAACGATAAGTGGAACAGTGTCGTGGCTTCCATTATCAATGTGGTTCGCGAAGCTGATCCTGCCCGAGTTATCATGGTGGGTACCTACAACTACAATTCCTACAACTCCGCAGCCGCTCTTTCTCTGCCTGCCGGCGTTGAAAATATCATCGTGACCTTCCATTACTACGATCCGTTTAACTTCACTCACCAGGGGGCAGACTTTGTGGATCCCAAGTACGAAACGGGTACCGAATGGCGTGCCACTCCGGGTCAGAAGAGAGCTGTAAGGACAGCTTTCAGCAAGATCAAGGACTGGTCTGACAAGCATGATATTCCTGTATACCTGGGTGAATTTGGCGCCTATGAAGCCGCAGACTCTGTCTCTCGCGAAACCTGGACTTCCTACATCTCCTACCTGGCTCACTCCCTTGGCTTCGCAACTGCCTACTGGGAATTCAGCTCGGGCTTCGGCGTGTATGACGAAAACAAGGACGAATGGCGTAGTTACCTGATGCGTGCCTTGCTGCAGCCCACCATGACTTTCGATGACGCTGTCTATCCGGATCTGGATACTCTGGGTTATGTGCTGCTGGACGACTTTGACGGTTTCGATGGCGATTCCATTCATGTTAGCGCTCTCGCCGCTAAGGTTGCCAAGTCCAAGGGCGACGAACTTTCCGATGCCCCCAGCTGGTATGCCTACTGCATTCCCACCAGCAATATGACCATTGAATCTGGCGATACCATTATCACCGGAATCATGGTTGCCGATACCACCAATTCCTACGAAAAGACCAACTTCGAACAGATGATCACGAAGAATGGTCACGATGGTCGCGGTCTCTATGTGAAGATCCACCTGGAAGGCGATTCCTACCCGTGGGCTGGTTTCGGTACTCAGTTCGATAGCGATAACAAAAAGCGCTTCGACTTCAAGAATCTGAAGGCAATGACCTTCTGGGCAAAGGGTACCGGTTCCTTCAAGATCAACTGGAAGACCGATTACGCCGATACCTGCTGCGCCGATACCTGGGGTGCTTTCGGTACCGAAATCGACTTGACCGATGAATGGAAACAGTATACGGTCTGGTTCGACCAGTGGGTGGCAAGCGCATGGTCTGACTTGCAGATTAGCGGTGCCGAATGGCTGGACCACAACGACGACGTTTTCAACCTTCAGTTTAGCAACGGCTCCTCTTACGGAGAAGTGGTTAACGAAGACCTGGAAATCTGGCTGGACGACATCCGCTTCTATGGCATGAGCGACAGCGATTTCGGAATAAAGAAATAGGTTCCTGGATTTCTCCCATAAAAAAGGTCCCTGAGCGATCAGGGGCCTTTGTCTTGTGGACTTATTGGCAATGCTATTGCTTTATTTCGTTAATTTGATTGGAGGTTATGTTATTATATTGGAGAATGAGGGTTTGTTATGAATTTATTTGTTGTATTTGTTCTTTTTTTGTGTTCCGTGGCTTTTGCCCATGTTGAAAAGATGCCTGACGTTCAGGATAATCGCGATGGACGTGTCTATAAGACGGTCCAGATTGGCGAACAGCGCTGGATGGCCGAGAATCTGCGTTATAACGTAAGAGGAAGCGTCTGCTACGAAAAGAAGGACTTCAATTGTGAAAAGTATGGCCGCCTTTATAACTGGGCCATGGCCATGATGCTGGTGGATTATTACAACTCCCATTCCATCCAGAAACTCGTGGGCAAGTACAAGAAGGGCAAGATCCACGACATTTGCCCCACGGGCTGGCACCTTCCTTCTAACAAGGAATGGAAAAAGCTGAAGTTCTTCGTGGCCAAGAAGGGCGTGAGCGATGGTGTGGCCTTGAGCCTCAAGTCTACCGAAAGTTGGGAAAAGGAATTGCGTATTCCTGGCGGAACCGATGAGTTTGGCTTTAATGCACTGCCCGGTGGTGAACGTGATTTTGAAGGCCGCTTTTTTGACCTGGGCCGTTCCGCTGTATTCTGGACTTCTTCTGAATATGATGACGGCGGTGCGCGAAACTGGTGGATCTACTATGACTCCCGATCCATGGAAGGCAATTATGATACCAAGGAAACGGGTGCCTCTGTGCGTTGCGTAGAAGACCGCCTCTATGAAATTAAGGAACCGCCTCCTCCTGTGCCTAAGGTTGAACCCAAGGTGGTGGAAATTCAGGGACGCAAGACCCAGACCGTTCATATTGGTGATCAGGTGTGGATGGCTAACAATTTGGACGTGAAGGTTCCGGGTAGCTATTGCTATGCCAACAAGGAAGAAAATTGCCAGAAGTATGGACGTCTCTATACATGGGCCGGTGTGGTAAAGCTGGACCAGAAGTTCAATCAGTCTGTGGGTAAGGATTCTATTTCGAAGCGTAAGCCCAAGGGTATCTGCCCCAATGGCTGGCACGTCCCCACGTCTCTGGATTTTGCCCGACTGAACACCTACCTGAAGGATATCGACGAAGCTGTTGGCGTGGGTACCAACCTCCGTTCTAGAACTGGTTGGGACGAAAGTGAAGATGCGCTGATGGGCGAAAATGGATTTGGCTTTAATGGCGAAGCCTTTGGCGTGTGCAAGTACACCAAGCCTAAGGAAACTTGCGTCAGCGTTATCAAGGCCATTTTGCCTGACCCCACCAAGAAGTCTCCGGCCGATACCGTCTACGCCGATTCCTGCGTGGTGGATCCGACCTGGGTTCCGTCGCTGGCCTTTGAGGGTAACGGTACTTTGACTGGCTTCTGGAGCGGAACCGAAGTGGATTCCTTGAGGGCGGAAGTCCGCAAGCTGAGCTTTGACGATGACGACTTCATTCTGGATACGGCCCGCAAGGATGAGGCTTACTACCTGCGTTGCATTATGGATCCGCCTGACGATGACGAACTTTACGACAGCACCGCCTTTGTGGATAAGCGCGACGAAAACAAGTACAGGACCGTTGCCGTTGGAAGTACAATCTGGATGTCCGAAAACCTGAGGTTTGCCGCTCCGGGCAGCTACTGCTACGAAGACAAGGATTCTCGCTGCCGTTCCTATGGCAGACTTTACCCCTGGTCTGTGGCCATGCGCTTGCCTGCTGACTATGTGGACAATTCCATGTCTGGCGGAATCACCCAGGAACACCAGGGTATCTGCCCCGATGGCTGGCATATTCCCACCAACGAAGAATGGATTGAACTGGGGCAGTTTGCCTTGAGCAAGCGTAAGGGTGGCGTAGGAGCCGCCTTGAAGAACAGGGAATTCTGGGCCCGTGGTGGCGCTCCGATTTCTGCTGCATCTGGTTTTAACGCCTTGCCTTCGGGTAGCCGTATGTCTGACGGCGAATACATGGAGCTTGGATCCAGCACTTACTTCTGGACCGCTGCCGGTGGCGATGGCCTCGGTGCCGTCTACTGGTACCTAGTGAACAACAGGGATGACTTTACCAGTGCCGAAGATTTCGACAATGCAGCATTCTCCCTGAGGTGCGTCAAGAACAAGCTGACAAAGGCCGCTGCCCCTGCAGCAACCGCAGCTCCCTAATTGATGTTCTAGAAAAGGCTGAGCTGTTCGCCAGAGTTGGCGGGCTCGGCTTTTTTATTGTCTGAACTTTCTGCGGCGGCTCCATCGGCATTGGGATCGTTTGCAGAAATCTGTTCCAGCAGCCAGGCCTCGTCGTGGACGGGGATTCCCAATTCATTTGCCTTGGTAAGCTTGCTGCCTGCAGCTTCGCCTGCCAATACCCAGCTGGTCTTCTTGCTTACAGATCCGCTGACCTTGCCGCCATTCTCTTCGATAAGTTTGCGGGCCTCGTCGCGGTCCATGGTGGGCAATGTTCCTGTAATGACTGCGGTCTGCCCGGCGAACAGAGTCTTGATAACTCCCTTGAATTCGGTGGGGCAGCCCAGCTCCACCAGCTCGTCGATTTCGGCGGTGTACATGGGCTTGTGGAAAAATTCATATACGGAATTGGCGATGACTAGTCCGGCGTCCTGAACTTTTAGCAGTTCTTCTATGGGGGCGGTGCGGATGGCTTCTAGCGTGCGGAAATGCTTTGCGAAATTGCGGGCGCTGGTACGTCCGACGAAACGGATGCCGAGACCGTGGAGCAGATTTTCGAGGCTGCGTTCCTTGCTGGCCTGGATGGCGTCGAAGACGTTCTTGGCGCTCTTCTTGGCCATACGTTCCTGGCTTTCCAGGTCTTCTTGCGTAAGGCGGTACAGGTCGGGAATCCGTTTGATTTTCCCGGTGGCGATAAGACTTGCGATAAGACTGGGCCCCAGGTTTTCGATGTTCATGGCTTCGCGGCTAACGAAGTGTTCGAACAGACATTGTACCTGAGCCTGGCAGTGCAAGTTTTCACAGCGCAGAATCACTTCGCCTTCGATGCGAGTGAGGGGCGTGCCACATTCCGGGCAGTTGGCAGGGGCGGTTACGGGGAGGGCTCCTTCGGGGCGCAATTCCTTTTTGACGTCGGTAATCTTGGGGATGATTTCACCGCCCTTTTCTACACCGACGGTATCGCCAAAGTGGAGGTCCAGTCGAGCCACTTCGTCAAAGTTGTGGAGGGTGGCGCGCTTGACGGTTGTTCCTGCCAGACGGACTGGAGCCAGGTTGGCAACGGGGGTGACGGCACCGGTACGCCCTACCTGGAATTCTACAGAAAGCAGGGGAGTGTAGGCACGTTCCGCCTTGAACTTGTAGGCGATGGCCCATCGGGGGCTCTTGCTGGTGGTACCCAATGCGCGCTGCTGGTTTAGATTGTTCAGCTTGACCACCATGCCGTCGATATCGAAGGGGAGGTTATCGCGGTCGGCGCCAATCACTTCTGAAATCTTCATGATTTCGTCGGCGGTGTTGGCGGTCCAGAACTGGTTGGTGTTAAAGCCCAACTTCTTGAGCTGTTCCAGGTTTTCTTGGTGGGTGGCGTTGACGCTCTGGGGAATATGGTAGGCAAAGAAGCGCATGGGGCGGGTCTTGCATTCGCTGACGTTCTTCAGCTTCAAGGAACCGGAAACGGTGTTGCGGCAGTTCTGGAAAATCTTCTTTCCTTCAAGGATCAGCTGTTCGTTCAGGCGGTCAAAGGCCTCACGTTCCATATAGACTTCACCACGGACTTCGAATGTTCCCTGGGGAATTTCTGACGGATCCAGTTTCAACTTCTTGGCGTCAAAAAATTCAGGAATGTCGGCGATGGTCAAGGCGTTCAAGGTGACGTCATCGCCCTGGGCGCCGTCGCCGCGGGTAACGGCCTGCTTCAGGCGGCCATTTTCGTAAACCACACTAAGGCTGACGCCATCGATCTTTCGTTCACAAATCCACTTCGCGGTTCCTGCCTTGAGGTCTGAGGTTCCTGCCTTGAGGTCTGAGGCACTAGCTTCCTGCTTCTCGTCTGAATCCAGTCTCTCACCTAAATCCTCCAGCCCTCTTTCGGCGGCTTCCACGAATTCCGCCATCTCTTCGGCGCTGTACACGTTAGAGATACTGAGCATCGGCACGGCATGGGTCACTTTGGCAAAGTCGTTGGTCAGGTCGCTGCCCACGTTGCGGGTCAGGCTGCTGTAATTTCCCAGTTCAGGATATTTCTTTTCAAGCGCTTCCATCTCCTTGAGGCCAAAGTCAAAATCCTGGTCGCTCATGGGGGAGACGCCTTCCTTGTAATAAAGGCGGCTGGCTTCTTCCAACTGAGTCTTCAGTTCAAAATATCGGCTGCGGTCAATTTCCTTCTGATCCATATAAACCCTGTTTTTAAAGTATGCGTTCCTGAACTGATTAACCCATATTTAGAATAACATTTTTACGCCGATGCCAATGAGGATGATTCCTGCAATAATCTCGGGAATCTTGGTCTTGAACTGCTTTGCGGCACGGCGGCCGATTTCGTAACCGATAACTCCCATCATAAAACTGGCCACGGCGATTGCCGAAGTGGCGAACACCATGTTGGCGTTAATAAAGGCGAATGAAATTCCCACGGCAAAGGCGTCGATGCTTGTGGCGACGGACATGAGCAAAATGTTGGCGACGCTCAGGTTCTTGGCGCTGGCCTCTGCCGCCTCGTCGCTACCACGGACTGCGCCCCAGATCATGCGTCCGCCCAGAATGCAGAGGATGGTGCAGGCGATGGGGGTGCCGATGGAGCTGAACCAACGTTCTGCAAAGTTGCCCAGGAAATACCCCAGCAAGGTCATGCCGCCCTGGAAAACTCCAAAGGAAATAGATTGAAGTAATGCCCTGGAATAGGGGATCCCTGTCTTGCTTAAACCCGTAGCGATGGAAACCGCGAAGCAATCCATGGCTTCTACAATGGCGATAACGATGATTTCGATAATACCCATAAGACAAAAAATAGAAAAATGGTATATTTCACTTTACGATGGATGTTCGTTTTAAGTTTTTAGTCGGTGTGTTTGTGCTGGTGAGCGGCCTGTTCGCTCTTGATTTTGCCTTGCCCGAGGTAACCCCGGAACTTAAGACCAACGCCCGTGAGTTTTTCGATGACGAGTGCAAGGGCTGTCATCGTTGGGCCCGAAAGTTTGCCGCCCCTCCCATGCACGACAACGCCGCCCAATACGAGTCTAACCCCCAGGAACTGGTGCAGTACTTGATGCACCCCACGCCCAAGCACCCCGAAGAATGGCCCGCCATGGACATTACGCCCCTGACCGAGCCCCAGGCCAAGATGATGACGGCCTGGCTTCTGTACCTGCTAAAGAATCCCGATGACCAGACGAGGCCCAAATGAAGTTTCTGGGCTTGGCATTTGCCATTGTCTGTGCCTTCTTGCTTGGGGATTTCCTTTGGAGCCAGAGCCCTGTGGATTCTCGGGTAGGAAACGCAAACTTTAAAGACAACGCAATTCCCTTCGATCATCAGCTTCATGGTGACTCCATCGGCATGGACTGTGCCGCCTGCCATAGCGGATCCCGTTCCGGTGGGCGGGCCCTGCTGCCTTCTAAGAGGGACTGCATGGATTGCCACCGCCTGCCTTTAACCGAAAGCGAAGGCATCGAAAAGCTGGATGAAGTTTTGGCCAAGGCTCCCGAAGAACCCTGGAAGGTGGTCCCCAAGCTGCCGGAACATGTGGTGTTCCATCACGGCGTTCATAATGCCGCCGGCGTAAAATGTGCCGATTGCCATGGGGGTGTCGCCCGCAACAACTACGGCGGCGAAAAGTTCGACATGAAGTCTTGCCTGCAGTGCCATCGGGGCGAAACATTCCAGGATCGCCAATTCAAGAAGGCGGCCACTTACTGCGCCGCATGCCATAGGTAATTTTATGAACCGTCGTGAATTCATTAAGGCATGTTCTCTGATGGCTGCGGCCGGCCTGCTGTTTGGCTGCCGCAAGATTCCCTTTGTGGGGGAGACCCCTTCGGCCCCCAGCCTAAAGCGATTCCAGGACGAAGTCAAGCTGGCCCTTTCGAAGGCCAAGGAAAGTTTGAACCTGGTGCGAGTCAATGCGCCCGGCCCCTTGAAGGTCGCCGGAGCCTCTCACGTCAACCGCTTTGGCATGGCCATCGACCTGGATGCCTGCGACGGTTGCGGCAAATGCATTCTGGCTTGCAACCTAGAGAATAATGTGCCGCTGGTAACCGACGAAGCCGCCGCCGACGGTCGCTTTATGCATTGGATCGAACCACACGGAGCCGCCCCCTTTATGTGCGCCCACTGCGAGGACGCACCCTGCGAAAAAGTTTGCCCCACAGGAGCCGCCAACCACACACCCGACGGCGTTAGCGCCATGATGTACAAGCGTTGCGCCGGCTCCCGTTTTTGCGGAGCCAACTGCCCCATGCATGCCCGCAAGTTCAACTTTAACGATGCTCAGAAAATGGGACTGGCTCACCAGTTCAATTCTCAGGTTCCCCTCCGCGAAAAAGGCGTCATGGAAAAATGCAGCCTTTGCCTCCATCGCCTTCAAGATGACCGCGCCCGCTTCAAGACCGAGGCCGCCCTTTTGCCCAATGGCGGTGAATGGCTTGGTCGCGGTGTAAAGACCGCCTGTGCCGAAGCCTGCCCCAAGGGGGCGATCGTTTTCGGAAACTGGCTAGACGAAAAGTCGCCCCTGGTTGAGGCCACCCGAAACCGTCAACTGTATGCGCCCAAGGAACTGGCTGCCTTTGGTCCGTCTGTTGTCTACATGATGGGGAAGCGCTAGTGCAGGGTTGGACTATCCAGAAAATCTTGTTCTACGTGGGCCTGGTGCTGTTCTTGCCTGGGCTTGCCGCCTTGGGCTATACCCTTTACGAAGGCCCCGCAGCGTGGGCCACCGATGGCAACACCTTCTGGGGAACGCCCATCGCGTTGTTCGTTTTCTGGATCGGCCTTGCCCACGCGGGTACGCTGATCTCTGCCATCTTCTTGGCGCTGGGCGTGCGCATGGACCGCCGCACCGCAGTGATTGCGGAGCTTTCGACACTCTGCAGCCTGGTGATTGCGGCGCTGTTCCCCCTGATGCACCTGGGCGTTATGGAAAACTTTTATATGGTGGCCCCCTTTGCCGATGCCCGCGGAAACTTTGCCAACCTGCGTTCGCCCCTGGTCTGGGATTTCTGCTGCATCGCCGTTTACGGCACCCTGTCGCTGGTCTTCTTCTTTACCCATTTAAAAAGCAACGTGGTTCCCGCCCTGGCGAAACTCCGCCGCCCTCTGGCCTGGCTGCTGTTCCCCCTGGTGCTGTGGGTGCATACCATCGTAAGCCTAGACTTTGCCACCACCTTCGTTCCCCAGTGGCAGGGGGCGTTCTTCCCCATGTACTTTATTGCGGGGGCCATCTACTCGGGGCTGGCTCTTGTGAATGCGCTGCTCTGGGCCGAAGGCTATCGCGTGCGTCTGCTGGAACGCCTGATGCTCTGCTGTTCCTGGACCTTGATCGTCATCTGGTTCTGGGATTTCTTGCAGAAGGGTGAAATCTGCCTGCCCGCTGTAATCCTTGCCGGCGTGATTCCCCAGCTGCTTTGGGTGGAAGCCATTCGCGATAACAGGACCTTGCGAGCCCTGGTGAACTTCTGCATTCTCTTTGGACTGTTTGCGGAACGCCTCTACCTGGTGATCCCCTCCATGAACACCCGGGATGGAATTCTGCACTGGGCCGATTACGGCCTCATGTCGTTCTCTGTGGGGCTGTTCATCTTGATGTTCTTCCGCCTGCGTAAAAAGCTGGACTCCTACATTGCTGTAGACAGCGCCTACTTTGGCGAAGTGGACGGCAGCGAGCTGGCCCAGAACGAAACGCCCGAAATCGAAGAAGACAACAGCTACAAAGTCCCCTGGACAACCGTGGAATTCAAGATGCTCCGGATGCCGCTGCTGGTGGGCATCCTGTCGGCGGTCCTGTTCTGCGTCTGGAGCTTTGACCAGGAAGTCTTCGTAAGCGCCGGGGCAGGCTTTGTAAACGTGATCCCTGTGCTGTACCCCATCGTGGCCCTGGTGACCACCTTTTTGCTCTGCCTTAAGTTTGTACGTGAAAACCGGGTTTTCCCGAATTTTGGGGTTCGCGGGAAGGTACTGCTAACCTTGATGATCATGATTGTGGCGCTCCTAGGGGGAATGCTTTATGGAGGCGGCTCCTCTACGGCGGCAAGCGTTTCTGCCGACAAACCCTTAAGCGTTTCTGCCGACAGCCACAACCCTGTGCTGCTGTGGAATTCCCGCTGCGCCACATGCCACGGCGCCGATGGAAATTTCAACCAGAAGTTTGTTCGTGAATATTACCCCGTGCCTCAAAAGCTGGACCTGGCCCGCATCGATTCCCTGGGCCTGGATTCCCTGACCGCGGTTATCATGAACGGGCGCAACAACATGAACGCCTTTGGAAATCGTATGACCCAGGCTGACGCCCACGCCCTGGCCGCCTACATGAAACAGCTGGCGGAACAAAAATCCGCAGAGCAAAAATCCGCGGAACAAAAATCCGCGGAACAAAAGGCCGCCGTTGAACCCTCGGACAAGGAGGCTCCATGACAACCTTGCCCAATGCCTTGGCTTGCGTCTTTATTCTGGGCTGCGCCACTTTCCTCTGGCGCAAGAATTCCGGATTCTACAAGAACGGCCTGCTGCTGGCCTTCGCCCTCTTGCTGTTCTGTCTGTTCTCCTTCTTCGCCTTTGACGGAAGCCTGGGCCCGGCCGGAGAAATGTACCCCTTCCGCATGATGGGCCTGTGCCTCTGCTTTTCTACAACGTCGCTGCCCAAGTACCGCCGCCGCTATCTGGTGCTGGCTCAAGGGCTGTGGTGCTGGATCGAACTGTTCGGTGGAATCTCGCTGTACTACCGCGGGATGGATGTGGCCTGGACCCGTATTATGGCGCTTGTTGGGATGACCTTCTGCAGCACCCTGCTCTCTAGAATCTCTAGAGAAATGGAATTCTGCCTGATGGTCTTCTGGATCGCTATTTGGATTTTCTTTTAGCTGAAATATCCCTTAAATGCTTTTCGGTCAGCTTGCTCAGGGCTGTGGCCTTGTCTCGCTTGATCTTCAGTTCGCGGGTCTTGAAAAAGTCCAGAACCGTGGTGGGGTGGCATGCGGTAAACTTCATCAAGTTGCTTACGGGGAGCGTCGTGTAAAGCACGTTCCACAGCGGATGAACGCTGGACTCTGCCTTTAAGAATTCCCCGTCTATAACCTTGAATAAATCGTTAGACGTACCTGTTGCTTCTCCCAAATCATTTTCGTTGGCGTGGGCCACCAGATAGGGGACGCTGAACATCTTGCCTCCGGCATGGGCCATGCGCAAACTATAATCCATGAGCCTGAATTCCTTGGGCAATGTCAAGTCGAAAAGTCCGGTACGCTGGATAATGCGCCTAGAGAAAACGCCGATCAGGGGGATGGGGGCCGCCACGTAGCGCAGTTCCTCTTCTTCGCCGATGGGGCTGAACCCGCGGCCGCCATCTACGGCCAGTCCGCCAAAGAAATGGTCACGGGCCTTTACGCGGGGGGCGAAGGCGTCTACCATGGGGAAGCTGTCGGTTTCGATGGCCAACTCGTTCAAGAAGTCTCGGTCGATCTTGATGGAAGGGTGGGCGAATACGATCCACTCGGCTTCCAGCTTTTCTAGGTCGCCGTTCCAGCGGTCGGTATGGAACCAGCCCAGGGCCGGGTCTGTAAAAGGGGGAGCCCAACGGTCGAAACCTTCGCCAGGTTCATCAAAGACAAAAACGTCGAACTGTCGCATGGGTCAACTGCTGAAAAATGCGGGGCTAGAAATTCACGCGGAGGCCAAGGCGGTGTTCGATGCCAAGGCTCTCGGCCAGGTAAGAGAAGCTGTAGTCCAGGGAGAACAGGTTGGCGTTGTAGCCCAGACCTGCGCTAACCATGTGGGCATTCTGTGTTTCGTCGGGGCGGCTCTCGGATGCCATCAGTTCCTTGGCGTCGCGGATCAGGTCTAGCCAGGCGCGTTCAAAACCCACGCGGACTGCGAAACTCTGGCCCAGGGCGTATTCGCCACCCAGACTCAGGAACGCTTCTTGATAGCGGGGGAAGTCGCTGTCGGCAAAAACCGTAAGGCGGGGGAGTGACTTGGGCCTAAAGTAGGTGGACACGGCAAAAGTCTGGGACATGGGGTAGTATTCGTTCTCGCCGTCATCGACATAGTCGCGGAGCAGGGAGCCGAAGTCCCTGGCCATAACGGCAAACCCCCAGCGCTTGGAGTCGGATTGCCAGGTAACACCCCAGTCGAATGCCGCACCGACAGCCATACGGTCGCCAGCCTCTTCGGCCAGCTTGTCGGTGGCCACCTTCGCCGTTGCGCCGAAGCTAAAATGCTTGAGGGGGAACGAAATAGAGGCGGTAATCAACTGGCTAAAAGGCTTGTATTCTATATGGGTGGCTTCGCCCAGTTCGTCGTAACCGTCGATGGTGCCGTAATCCAGCCAGTTGTAGGAAACCTGGAAAATATACTTGTCGTAATGCCCTGTATAATAAAGGCTACCCTGATTTTCGGCCAGGTCGCCTGTTTGCCAATGGGCGGCCACAACGTGGTTCTTGCCCTCTGGGAGCCTGACCGAAGCCGGGTTGATCTGTACGATAGAAGGGTCGGTAGAGGGCAGGGCGCCCGCCGACTTTTCGAGAGCCGCATTGCGGGGGCTGTCGAAGGTGTTTATGAAGGAGAAGACCTCTTGACCCGCGTCGCCCTGGGTAAAATAGGCGAAGCTACTAGACGGAATTGCAACGGCCAATGCCAGTACGGGTAAAGAGAATCTGGAAGTCATGGTCTAAATTTATAAATAAATTCCAAGGTCTGTCTTTACAAAACGGGAAACCTTTAATATATTTGGTCTCACTCGGGCTACTAGCTCAGTTGGTAGAGCAACGCCCTTTTAAGGCGTGGGTCGAAGGTTCGAGCCCTTCGTAGCTCAGGAAAGGCCGGTTTCGAGTAATCGGAATCGGTCTTTTCTTTTAAATAATCGGGGTGTAGCTCAGCCTGGTAGAGCGTCTGCTTTGGGAGCAGAATGTCGTCAGTTCGAATCTGGCTACCCCGATACAAGAAAGGCACCCCCTAGGGGTGCCTTTCTTGTATTTGTGCAGTCAGTAAGAGACGGACGAATCAGTTCGATTGAAATTGTCGAGAGCGAAGCGAACATTTTGGCCATCTGGCTACTCCGATACAAATGGACCCCTTTATGGGGTCCTTTTTTATGCTAGATTTGGCGCACTATGACAAAGTTCGAAAAGAAAGTCTGGCTGTCTAGCCCCACCATGCATGGTGATGAAATCAAGTTTGTTCAGGAAGCTTACGAAACCAACTGGATGAGTACCGTTGGCGCAAACATTAACGAGGTGGAACGCCTTGTAGCCGAAAAGGTTGGCTGCAAGTATGCCGTTGCCCTGAGTGCCGGTACCGCCGCCCTTCACCTTTGTGCAAAGCTGGCCGGCGAAGCCCTTTACGGAATGCCCAAGGTGGGCGAGGGCTCCCTGAAAGGTCGCAAGGTATTCTGTAGCGACATGACTTTCGACGCTACCGTGAACCCCATCGCCTACGAAAATGGCGAAGCCGTGTTTATCGATACCGAACGGGATACCTGGAACATGGATCCGGTGGCCCTGGAAAAGGCCTTTGAAATTTATCCCGAAGTCCGCCTGGTTGTCTTGGTTCACCTGTACGGAACCCCGGCCAAGGTAGATGAAATCCGCGCCATCTGCGCAAAACACGGTGCGCTGATGATCGAAGATGCTGCCGAAAGTTTTGGGGCCAGCTATAAGGGAACGCAAACCGGTAATTTTGGTGACTTTAACGCTATCAGTTTTAACGGAAACAAGATCATTACCGGAAGTGCTGGCGGTATGTTCCTGACCAACAGCAAGGAAGACGCTGACAAGGTCCGCAAGTGGAGTACCCAGAGCCGCGAAGCTGCCAGCTGGTATCAGCACGAAGAAGTGGGCTTCAACTATCGCATGAGCAATGTGATTGCAGGTGTTGTCCGTGGACAGATGCCTTACCTTGAAGAACACATCGCCCAGAAAAAGGCCATATACATGCGCTACAAGGAAGGTTTCAAGGGATTGCCCGTTCAGATGAACCCCTACGAATCCTGTAGCGAACCCAACTTCTGGCTCAGCTGCATGATTATCGATAAGGAAGCCATGAGCAAGCAGGTCCGCGGTGAAACCGACGCCCTGTATGTTCATGAAGCGGGCAAGAGTTGCCCCACCGAAATCCTTGAAAAGATTGCCGCCATGAATGCAGAAGGCCGCCCCATCTGGAAACCCATGCACATGCAGCCCATCTACCGCAGCCATGCCTTCATTACCGCCCAGGGGAACGGTCGCGCTCGCACCAATGCCTACATTGCCGGTAGCATCGAAGACGTGGGTGCCGACATCTTTGAACGTGGCCTGTGCCTGCCCAGCGACAACAAGATGACCCCCGAACAGCAGGATGCCATCATCGCAACTATCAGGGATTGCTTTGATGTACGCTAACTGTTTCAAACGTCTAATCGACTTCTTCTGTGCCCTGGCTGCCATCATCTGCCTGAGCCCGGTGCTTGTGGCTCTTACGATCCTCGGTGCGATCAAGATGGGGGGCAATCCCTTCTTTACCCAGCCCCGCCCGGGTAAGGACGAACGCATCTTTAAGCTGGTCAAGTTCCGCACCATGACCAATGCCAAGGACAAGGATGGAAAACTGCTCCCCGATGACGTTCGCCTGACCAAGTACGGCAAGTTCTTGCGCAGTACCAGCCTCGATGAATTGCCGGAACTCTTCAACATTCTCAAGGGTGACATGGCTGTAATCGGCCCCAGGCCCCAGCTGGTTCGCGACATGGTCTTTATGACTCCGGAACAGCGCAAACGCCACACCGTGCGCCAGGGCCTTAGCGGCCTGGCCCAGATTAGCGGCCGCAATGCCATTACCTGGGAAGCTAAAATCGATTACGACCTTGAATACATCAAGAAAATCACCTTTATGGGGGATGTCAAGATTATCTTGACCACTCTCAACAAGGCCTTCATCAAGCGTAGCGACATTACCGAAGAAAACTGCGACACCGCCACCGACCTGGGCGATTACCTGCTGGCAAGTGGCCGCCTGACTCAAGCCCAATACGACGAAGGCCAGGCCCTAGCCAAAAAACTCATCGCCGAGATGTAGTAAACTAAAAATGCCCGGCCATCTTCGTGATGTGCCGGGCGAACTTTATAACTAATGAGAAAGTGCGAGGACAAACCAATCCAGCGGTATCAAAAACGCCGCTCCTGCAAAATACAGATTAGCGCTAGAATCATCATTAGATTTTTTATTCAAACCCACATCCAAAAGCAAAACCGTACCCAAAGTCATTGCGATACCAACATAATTCATTATCTTGGAAGTTCTTATCGATTTCTGGTTTGTTTCATTCCCCACCATTACATCGCCACCAAGCGTGTAGCTATCTATAGACATCTGATAATACCGATTAGATTCATACAGCAGCAACCAATCTAGAGGGATAGACGCGATAATCGCGTTTCCAGTTTTCGTCACCCATTCAGGAGTCGATTCCCTATCTGTATCAATCCAAAGAGGTGCAGTCAAGGCAACAGAAAGCAAAAAAGCAAGTCCGCCAATAGCTAAAGTCGCGGCAGAATACCCCATTATTTTGGATTTAGTCAAATACCCGCTGGAATATTCATTTTGCTCTAAAATATTATTTATTTCTTTTGTCGTCGAGACCGTATCGCCGTCTAGCGTATATCTCCAGCCAAAACCTAAAAGCACCCACGCATTCGGGCTAAAATAATCAATGCGATGCGATGGTTCGTCCTGTATTGTTTCTTCTGCCAGTTCCTCTTGTTCACCAGGTAACACCTGCGCAAACAACGCGCAGGGAATCAGAAACGTTAAGATAATCGTTCTAAGTAGGTTATTCATACACATTCACTAGAAAATATTGTACAGAACAGAAAGACCAATACCACCGATAAACTGGACTTGTTGATTTTTTAATAGAGGGTTTCTCATAAACCATATTCATTAGTTGAAGATATAAATATACATTTTTTTTCGTATCGACAGTTACATCTTAAGCACAAAGTTTCTGCAAGCGATATGCAACCGACGGGCAGCCCGGCGCGCTCATAGAAGGCTCTATGCCAAAGTCATTAAGCAAATTACGATACCCGCGACTGCTGTACTGCGTGCCGCGATTAACTACGGCCAGATAGACCCAGCCAAGGTTCGTGCGGATATACGTGATATCGCCACACCAGTACTGGTTCAGGCCGAACGGTGCGAAATTACGTTGTAGCAAGTTCTCCGCATACATCCCGTCGCTCTTGCCCGGTCTCGCGCATGATACGGCGTAGTTTGTACTCGTTGATATCTACGGAACGGTCGTTAAGTTCCCTCAGGAGCTTTGTGCAGCCGTAGATGCAGAAGTACTCCTCAAATACGCTGCGGACAGTTTGCACGAGGTCTGCTTCACGCTGCCGCCGCAGGCGTCAAGATGTGCAGGGATTTCCAGAAATCCAATCGCCTCAATCATGTCGATTTGCAAGCTAGCTTGCAATCGCCGCGATATTCGGCACATAGATTTTTTTTAGAATTTCAACGGTCTCCTTCTCGTCTGCCAGTTCCTTCTCTTTTTGCTTGAGTTTCCGCTCTAGTTCCTTGTTCTTGGCGGCAAGTTCTTCGATGGAGACCTTGCGTATCCGCCGTTCTTCCTCGTAAGTCGGGAGGTTGTTCTGTTTCCTGTATTTATAAATGGCATAATTTTAACTTCCACGGTGAAAAATAACCTGGATCTTAAATCGCAGTCAATGGCCGCAAATTAGGCTTTTTTTTATGATTTTTACGCTTGTAGCTGAACAAATGAGTAAAATTTGAGGCGTTTGCTGTACAAATTGGTAGCTAAAAAGTGGGGAAGGGCACCGGATTGCATCCGAAGGGGTATCCCCAAAAGCGGAAAGTGCGTAGGATTGCGTCCCAAGGCAAATTCATTGCACGGGATAGTGCGTGGGATTGAATCCGAAGGCGAATTCATCGCACGGGATGGTGCGTAGGATTGCATCCCAAGGGGTATCCCTTGCGCGGGATAGTGCATTGGATTAAATCCTATGGCAAATCACACTTTTGGGCTGCCAAATTATGTAGACGGAGGGGTATAACCCCTAAAAAATGGTTTAAAGCAGGACAACAAGCGCTAACTATATAATAAAAGCTGATGGTTCAAAAACCACCAGCCTTTTTCAGAGTGTCATCCTGAACGCAGCCGTAGGCGGAGTTGAAGGATCTAGATGTCAAAATCACTGCATTTCTTTCTGCAGTCCAAGAACTTCTGCTTCGGAAATTGCGACTAATTCAACGATTTCCGCAATGGACATTCCCTTAGCAAGCATCCTACGCGCGACAGCCACCTTTTCTTCGCCCCGTGTTTCTGCTCGACCCTTCTCAAGTCCCTTCTTGTAGCGAATGTTCAGTTCCTGTTCGAGAGTCATATAAGCCTTCTTTGCGACTGGGTCATTGCGATACCGCTCCACAAACGCGTGAATCCGCTTGATCCTTTCGGATTCGTACTTCTGCGTTGCGAAATACTGCATGTACTCGCGAGTAACCTCATCCGTGACTTCGCGGTACTTACTAAAGATATAAAAATTCTTGTAGCAAAGGTCACCCAGCAAAATGTTGGGGGCGGTTTCCTCGCGATTCTGGAACTGATACACCGGCTTGCCCGCCTTGAAAATATCCTCGGGGCAGAGGAACAAGATGTACTGTTCCTTGAGTTCATCGTAATTGACTCCCTTGCCCAAAGCATCCAAATCAAGCATCCCCTGGTAATACCTGGCGCGCTTGGGCAGTTCACTGGTGTCGATCATCTGCAACTCGATATCGAAAGAGCGGCCGTTTCCGGAATCACCCTCCCTTGCCTGCACATCCAGGCGCACACTCTTGTGGAAGGGATCCTCCTGGAGGGTGGCCTCGGAAACCACGCTGATCTTTTCGATGTCAATTTTCAGGATGTCCTGCAGGAAATCCTGCGCGATATCCGCATTGCTAAACACCTTTGCGAACATGAAGTTGTCGCAAATCGTCAATTCCTCGTATTTCTTCATATGTTGTTTTTCGGGACTTGCTCTTGCGGGTGTCAGGCGGTTATATCCCCTCGCTCCTGCCAGGTCCCGCAAGAATTATTTTCCTTCCCGTTCTGCGACATCGGCCCTCGTGAGCCGACTAGCCTGCGTTTCCCACACGCAAACCTGCAACGCCGTCGAAAGGATTTTTTCTTGCGAAGACAAATATAAACTAAGGCATTTCTTGCAGTCAAGGGCTGTAACTTAGGGCTGTTCATTATGCAAACAGTTGTTTGCACGATTTCACAATTTGTTAACAACAAGCGCTAACTATATAATAAAGGCTGATGGTTCAAAAACCACCAGCTTTTTTCAGGGTGTCATCCTGAACGCAGCCGTAGGCGGAGTTGAAGGATTTAGATGTCAAAATCACTGCATTTCTTTCTGCAGTTCAAGAACTTCTGCTTCGGAAAGGCCTGTTGCAATGGATACGTCCTTAACTGACATTTTCATTTTGAGAAGATTGCGTGCGATAATCGCTTTTTCTTCGCCCCGTGTTTCTGCTCGACCCTTCTCAAGTCCCTTCTTGTAGCGAATGTTCAGTTCCTGTTCGAGAGTCATATAAGCCTTCTTTGCGACTGGGTCCTTGCGATACCGCTCCACAAACGCGTGAATCCGCTTGATCCTTTCGGATTCGTACTTCTGCGTTGCGAAATACTGCATGTACTCGCGAGTAACCTCATCCGTGACTTCGCGGTACTTACTAAAGATATAAAAATTCTTGTAGCAAAGGTCACCCAGCAAAATGTTGGGGTCGGTTTCCTCGCGATTCTGGAACTGATACACCGGCTTGCCCGCCTTGAAAATATCCTCGGGGCAGAGGAACAAGATGTACTGTTCCTTGAGTTCATCGTAATTGACTCCCTTGCCCAAAGCATCCAAATCAAGCATCCCCTGGTAATACCTGGCGCGCTTGGGCAGTTCACTGGTGTCGATCATCTGCAACTCGATATCGAAAGAGCGGCCGTTTCCGGAATCACCCTCCCTTGCCTGCACATCCAGGCGCACACTCTTGTGGAAGGGATCCTCCTGGAGGGTGGCCTCGGAAACCACGCTGATCTTTTCGATGTCAATTTTCAGGATGTCCTGCAGGAAATCCTGCGCGATATCCGCATTGCTAAACACCTTTGCGAACATGAAGTTGTCGCAAATCGTCAATTCCTCGTATTTCTTCATATGTTGTTTTTCGGGACTTGCTCTTGCGGGTGTCAGGCGGTTATATCCCCTCGCTCCTGCCAGGTCCCGCAAGAATTATTTTCCTTCCCGTTCTGCGACATCGGCCCTCGTGAGCCGACTAGCCTGCGTTTCCCACACGCAAACCTGCAACGCCGTCGAAAGGATTTTTTCTTGCGAAGACAAATATAAACTAAGGCATTTCTTGCAGTCAAGGGCTGTAACTTAGGGCTGTTCATTATGCAAACAGTTGTTTGCACGATTTCACAATTTGTTAACAACAAGCGCTAACTATATAATAAAAGCTGATGGTTCAAAAACCACCAGCTTTTTTCAGGGTGGCATCCTGAACGCAGCCGTAGGCGGAGTTGAAGGATCTAGATGTCAAAATCACTGCATTTCTTTCTGCAGTTTAAGAACTTCTGCTTCGGAAATGGCGGCTAATTCAACGATTTCCGCAATGGACATTCCCTTAGCAAGCATCCTACGCGCGACAGCCACCTTTTCTTCGCCCCGTGTTTCTGCCCGACCTTTCTCAAGCCCTTCTGCAATTCCCTGCAGGTAGGATCCTTGTTTTTCGTAAAGGATATTTGTCATGTTGTTAGCCTCCAGGAGCAAGATTTCGTCGGTATACCCTTCAAAAGATACATCATTTGCGAAGTCCTTGTCAAGAAGGCTATTTGCCTTTTCTTCATCGATGGTTTTGTAAATTTATCTGCACTTTTGTAAAATTTTTCGAAAAACCGCGTTCCAATTTCTCAAACTTACGTGTTAGCCATAGAACCCTAAAAAGGAATTCTATGAATAAAACGAAAAGAAATATTCGCAAGGTTGCCATCCCGGCAGAATTCATCGGCCA